>JBEEMU010000032.1:0-5519 GCA_041192485.1 Bacteroidota bacterium
TTTTTCACGACCTCGCCTTTCGCATCGAAAATTTCAAGATTGCCGTTTGATGTGCTTTCGTGAAGTTCAAAATTTATAAAACTGGTTGCGGGGTTTGGATAGGTGTTTATGACTGTATTTACAGGAGGTAAATATACAGTTTTGGGCTTTTTTAAACGTTGTGTCGCTTGTGGAATCCACTCGGGAATCGGCTCTTTGTAGGTTCTTAGGCTATCTAAAACCTCCAATATACTCATGGCTGTAATTTGTACTGGGTTTTCGTCGCCCGAAAGGTTTTCTAAAATAGTGCGTTGCGTGGGGCTTAGTTCGTCAATTGGTTTGTTTTCGGTTTTTAAGGCAATAAACAATTGGTAAAGTTGCGTATAATCGGAAAGTTCTTGCACTTCGGCAGGGTCTGATACTTGGCTTGACAGGTTAGTTAGCGCGGTTGTTACCTGCGCAACGGAGCCTAAACGCAACGCGGCATCTAAAAGTGCGGTTTGATTTTGTAGCCCTTTGCTTGTGTTTAAAATAGCCATATAATCCGCAAATATTGCCGTGCTATCTTGCTGTAACATAGCTGTTTGTTGCGCAATCGCTCGTTCTTCGGCTTCTACTTGCGCAACGATGGCCGACTCTAAAATTTCCTTGCCACTTAGTCCGCTTTCGGCGGCGGTTTGTATTTGCAAGAGCATATAATCGGGTAATTGGTCGAGGCGGTTTTCTAATTTATCAAGAATGGCAGCGTCTTTGCCTGCGTGTTTATTAGCGACCATAATATCGCGGAGAAGCGGTTTTGGAAAGTTCTCTTTTTCAGCCAAATCGCCGAGGACTTCTTCTGAAAGGTAAGGCGATTTTGCTAACAAATCCGCATAAAGCGTGTAGGCATCTTGCAACTGCGTCATGGCTATCTCGTTTTCAACGAGCGGCGTGTTGCCGCCGTCTTCTAAATTATGCAAGGCATTGCGTAAAATACCTTGCTGCACTAAGGCATTGCTTCGGGTCTGCCAAGCCGTTGCTATAGTTCCAAGAGCTGCTGCTGGCGGAGCCGAAAACGGCAGTATCGGGTAATAATCGGGGCAGGAAAGTGCGGCATCAAAAGTAGCGGCTTGTGCTATGCCAAGTATGCCATTGCAAGTTGTTGCTATGCTGTTTTGGTCGGGTATCAAATTAGGTAGCACACCCGTAGCCGCTCTATCGTGATGATAATAAAATAGTTTATCTTGAATATAATTGCTTTCTGTCATTTCAAGGATACTTCCAAATGTATTGCCTGAAAGGTCTAAACCAGAACCCGTAGGGTTATAATTAATTGGCAACGGCGAGCCTTGATTAAGGCGGATACCTGCCAAATCGTTCGGCGTAGGTCCGCCAATTAGCCAAATATCCGTATTTTTGCAGGATAGGGTGTTGCATCTAAGTTGCAAGCCAACGGTGCCGTTTATAGTCATATCTGTGGAGAAATTGCGGTTTAAGCCTTCGGCAATGATGCCTATTTTTACAGGGCTGCCTTTAAAAAACGTGTTGCGATACACTTGGTTATTCGCCGCGCCGCTATTGCGCACCACGATGCCTATGCTCATGTTTTCGAAGACATTGTTTTGCGCCACAAACCGAGTGCAAGCATTGAAATAGATACCATAAGAGCCAACGGATTGGTCAGAACTCATGGCGTTATTGATGATGCGCAAGCCTAAAATAGCACTACGATAGTCGCTATAATCCGTTGTGAAACCTGCGGCGTAAATGCCACGGTGGCAATTTAAAAAACTATTTTGGGCTATCAATACATTTTGGTAAAAAGGATAGACTGGCGATGGGTTTATACGCAAAGTGGTATTTATCATGGGCTGTACAATGCCCGTTGTGGCTTGAATGCCATAATCTAAATTGATAAATTTACTGCTTTTATTGCACAGGAAATTAGAAAAATTAGCAAGAATGCCAAGCCCTTTCATTGCCGTTGTGGTTTTGTTTTCAAACGTGCAGCGCGTAATTTCAATTCCTCTATCGCGCACCATTTTAATGCCTATGGGCGGACTAAGAAAAGCAAGTTGCGGACTAATAACAGTTGTAGGGTGTTTACCTATTCGGTAGGCATCGTCGAAATTAAAAACGGCTTGGGCAATAACAGCATGGGCATTGTCATTATTATCAATATCATTTTGAGCAAAAAAAATGCCTATTTGATTATTGGTAAATTGGCTGCCCGAATTTATTTGTAACGATGCGCCGCCCGTAAGCCCATTTCCATTCGTAGCTATATCGCCTCGTGTTCCGCTTAAAATACCGACTACGGCGTGTTCTATTAAGGCACCGTCGCTCATTTCTACGATAGCGCGTTTTAGGCTACCTGTTTGTGAACGCGCTTCAACACCAAGCCAATACTGTGTGCCACTACACGCTGTTAATACAGCGCCTTCCTTCAAAATTAGTCGGCCAGAAGGCTGCACAATTAACCGTTTCCCCGCAGGCATTAGTATTTTATCGGATACTGTCAAGGTGATACCGTCAGGAATAACAACATCGTTATCGATGACTGGCGTGTAGGCTGTTGACCATTCATATTGATTATTGCCCAAATAATTCGCACCCGTTTGCGCTACGGTTATGGGAGCGGTAGAATTAGCCGCAGTTTTTCCACAATAAATACGAATGCTTCCCTCTGTGTCAACGCCTTGTGTGCCGCCTGACAACACGACTTTAATCGTCGAGGTTGCAGGGATATAAAGTAGAATATCGCGCACTTCTATATATTCTGTGTACGAAACATTGTCAATTACTACGGTATTACTTATCGTAGTAACTGGGCTTATCGATAGTAGTTGATTAGGTGCGCCTAACACTAACAGCACTCCGTTTCTATAAACTTTAACTGTTGGTAAAAAAGCAGCTGAATAATAGCGTGGGTACTGCATCGTTATCCGAATATTTCCCGCTGCACATAAATCCGTATTGTTTGTTGTTAGCAATGTAGGCGGCAAGCAAGTTGTTAAATCGTTATTATTTGTGGCTATAGCATATCGTGAACCGCCAACACTCAAACAAGTTTGCATACGCGCTACCTGCTTTTTTGAAAATAATTCTTGGTAATCGGTATAGTCCATATAGTTCGTGTACATACTGCTGGTTATTGCCGTATTTGAAGTAGGGCAAAAAGGTTGCGGATAGGTAAGCATACCAAAACCTGCGGGACCCTCCTCTTCGGGCGTGTCATCAACACCGTCATCGTCCCCACAAATATGATTTGTGCTTGTAATGCCCCAAGTATGATCTAAACTGAGCCAATGCCCCAATTCGTGCGTAGGTACGGCACTTTTATTAGGTAGGTATTTTTTCAATAGAACAACGCCATCTTCCGCGTTAGGGCTGATACTGCCTAATATATTAGGTTTTATCGCAAAGCCGGCTATAAGGCTACCTGCTCCGCCTATTTCATCTACATAATATAAGTTACAATATTTATTCACGTCCCAACTTCCCGCTTGTGTTTTTAGCATGGTCAAACCGCCAACAAGAGGAATTGATAGCGGGTTTGCAGTTGGTACGAATAAAATGCCTGTTGTAGTTACGCCGTTCGGGTCTTTTTTCGCTAAACAAAACTGAATCCCGCTGTTTCGCGCAATATCATTTTTAAATGCGGTTAGCACATTACTATTCGAATTTGCGGGTGTCGATTGCATAATTTCGGGGTTTGTTCCTGCAAATGTTTGATTGACATACGCCAACTGCGCCAAAATTTGATTTGTTATTTTAACTTTTTTATCATCAGTAAGCATTCCTGTGTATAAATAGCGCACCACAATTGGTATAACGACGGCTTGAAATGGGATTGGCAGAGGTATTATTTGCCCTTGTTGTGTCAAACGCGCCGCCGCTACACTCGGGTTTGCCGCATAATAGGCCGCCATTACTTCGTCTGTGCCGCAAGGCATCGTTTGCGCCACAACACGCCCCACGCTACTCATAATAAAACATATTATAAAAATTACAATAAAACGAAAAGGGATAAACAATAACACCCCGTTTTTGCTATTGTGCAGCAGACGCTCGAATAGCGGGAAAGAAGTTAATGCCTTCATAAGCAGAAGTGGAACGGTTTGAAAAATGAAAATGAACGGTTGATTGTGGTGTGCGGAGTGTTTAGCAAAGGTAAGACAAATAATCGATAGTTGCAAGGTTTCGATGGTCATTTTTTTAAAAAATGAAAAAATATTGGAAAAGAATGAGCAATTTTCAGCCCCTTATGGCATAACCGCTATTTGCGCAACCCCTTCGTTGGTAGAAAGAAAATAAATGCCTGCGGCGAGCGATGGCAACGAAAAAGTAGTTTCGCCTGCGACAGTAACGATTTCCGATTTCAAAAGCTGCCCCATCGCATCGTAAAGTGTGAGCGTTTGCGGATTTTCTACAAAAACACGAATCGTTGTATTGCCGCGAGTCGGGTTCGGGAAAACCGTCAAATGCTTGTTTTTTTCGTTTGTATTAAAAGTCGGATTTGTAATGTGGCTAATTCGATAAACTTCGTAGCCTGTGCTGTCGTCGGTTGCTGTAAAATAAATGTCTTGGTTTACAAACGTAAACCCGTAGGGATTGCTGCACCCTCCTTGCGGATTGATGTCGGAAATGCGCGAAAATTGGTCGGCAGCGGTGTTGTAATACCACACTTCGTAGCCGTATTGCGAGTCGGCGTTTGCGAAAACAAAGCCATCGGGCAGCGCAAAATAATTAGCAGTAGGCATATTATCGCTGCCTTGATAGCTATTTAGCGCGAGGCTGGTGCCTGCCGTTGTGCCATCGGTTTGCCAAAGGCTGCGCCCTGTATTTTCATCAAAACTCGAAAAGTAAACCTTTCCATTAAAATAAAATAAGCCGTTCGTATAACTGCTTCCGCGCCCAGTGCAAATATCTTTCAGCAGTGTAGTGCCAACGGCTGTGCCGTCTGTCACCCAAATTTCTGCGCCATAAGCGGGATTTTCGGCGACAAAAACGACTTTATTACCCAAGGCTTTTGCGGAATTTGTCCAATAATTAGCGACTACGCTGTCTGTCGAAAATAAATTTTTTGCCAAAAAAGTTCCCGCCGATGTGCCGTCTGTCGACCAGATATTAAAAGAAGGGTTGGCTGTTGTGTAATTTGAGCGAAAATAAAGCCGATTGCCCGCAGGCAAAAGCAAATTATCGGCGTTGCCCATACCGTCAGTCGCGCCAATTGCGAGGTCTTTTAGTAGTTGGCTTCCGCCAATTTGCCCGTCTGTACTCCAAATTTCGCGCCCATAAGTGGTCGTTCTGCCTACAAAATAGAGTCGCCCATTGAAAACCGTTAATCGTTGCACATCGACGATATTTTGCAAACTTGTGTCAATCGTGTTCATCTTCACCGTGCCGCTCGGTGTGCCATCGGTGCGCCAAAGGTCGTGCGCGGAACTCGTCGTGCGCCCCGTGAAATACACATAGTTATTAAAATACAAAAAATCGCGCGAATAGGAAGGGCTTGTACCCGACGACACGTCTTTTAAAAGCTGTGTGCCTGCCGCCGT
>JBEEMU010000033.1:0-4599 GCA_041192485.1 Bacteroidota bacterium
CCGCGCACCGAAATGGTCGCAAAGGGAACTGGCACCAATTTTCCGCCCTCTTCGGCAAGCACCATGCCCGAAAATTGGACTAAATCGCTATTGCCACTTGCAGGCTGGGCAAACGCGCTAACACTACCTAAAAGTAGAAACATTAAGCATAAAAACGGTTTCATATTATTTATTTTTAGATTTTAAATGATTTTTTGTAATATTGCGTTTCGCTCTTCGTTTGGCTATTCTGACGAACAGCTTTTTTCACGTTTCTTATTTAAAAGAAGCAACTTTTGCAGTCCAAGTAGTTCCTTCAATTTGAATATTTATAAAATAAACGCCTGCGCCAATAGTAGAAAAGTCGATAATTGCGGTGTCCTCGAGTATGCGATAGTTTAGGGTTTGTGCCTTTCCAAAAACGTCCGTTATTGCTATTTTTTGAACGCTTGGTAGCGGCAATTTTATAAAAATTTCTTTCGTTGTCGGGTTCGGGAAACAGACTAAGCGGTGCGATTCATCGTTTTTTTTTGTGGCTAAAACATCGTATTCGCCAATATGCCAAGTGAGGAAATTGTCGTAAACGACGATTTTTACGGCATTCCTGATATTTTCGGCTTCTATTGCCGAAAGGCTGTAATTATAAGGAACACTCAGCGGATTGCGCCGAAAAATAGTGGTGTAAAAACAACAAGCGGCGGCGTAAGAGCCTGCGGCAGACGGGTGGCTTTCATCGGCTTGATAGAGTTCTATCGTCGGGTAATGTTGTCGAATATATTTCCAAACTGCGCCAACAGGCGAAACAACGGCGTGAGTGCTGCTCGCCATCGTCATATAACGGGCGTGGAGCAAACTATCCATACCATTATAGGTGCAAACGGGCGGCCAAGTTGCGCAATTAGCGGCATCGCCGTTTTTTCTGCCCCAAGTTCTATAAAATAGCGTTTCTGCGTGTGCGTTCTGCGCATTTATCAAGCTGTCTAATCGCTGTGCATAGGGAAATACGTTGGCCTGCACGTCGCTAATAGAAAATGATGGCAACTGACTTTGCTCTTGTAGTACCACAAAATCCCAAGTTCCCAGAGCGATTTTCGCTAATGATATGGTATTCGTAGAATGACCTTGCAGCGTGTAACCGCCTGGTGTATTGCTATCGAAAATCAAGGTATCCTGCATCGAGCTGGCAATATCTGCCGTTATTTGCGGCATATCATTCACATAAGTATAACTATTTCCGAGGAAAAGGGTTCGCTTCGTGCTTTGCGCAAGCAATTGATTGGTTATGAATAGACCAAAAATGGCAAGAGTTATTTTTACTTTCATGTCGAGTTATTTACATTATTACTAACGCACAAAAGTACAACAATGTATGGTTTCGTTTTGTTAAAATTTCGTTATTGTTTTTAAAAAATAAAAAAAGGGGTTGAATTGGATAAGTTTTTGACGTGTGCTAAACGCGCTTGTAGGTGCAAGGCACCACAGTATTTGTAGCACTTGAATATATACGCTATTATAAACACCTCAAAACGTTATATTTTACAGGGGTTTAAAATAGTGTATATTTATACTCTACTACTTATAGTGGGACACGTTTTCGTTTTAAAAGAGCTTTTCTAAATACAGCCTTCCTTATTTCTTAGGCGGAACGGACGGTGTGCCATCTGGATTCGTCGTCGGCGGTGTGCCGTCGGGCGATGGTGGCGCAACAGCTTTATCGGCTTCCGCTTTTTTGCGTTTTGCTTCGTCGTCGGCTGCTTTTCGGTCAAATTCAGCTTTGTCAGCGGCTTCTTGCGCTGTTCGTTTTGCTTCGTCGTCGGCTGCTTTTTGCAAGCGTTTTGCTTCGTCGTCGGCTGCTTTTTTAGTGGCTTCGTCGGCGGCGTTAGCGGCGGCTTTTGCTTGTTCGGCGGCTTTATCGGCTGCTGCTTTTTGCAAGCGTTTTGCTTCGTCGTCGGCTGCGCTGGTTGTTTCTTGTTTCAACTTGTCGGTTTCTTCTTTGGCTTGTTTTGCTTTTTTATCGGCTTCATCTTTGGCTTTGCGTTCCGCTTCTTTTTTAGCAGCTTCGGCAGGCGGCAATTTCATCCAGTCGCCCGTAGCGTGCGGGGTGTCGGATTCTGTTGGCATCGGCGGCGGCGCAGTATTGATAAACTCTTTTTTCTTTTTTGGCTGGTCAGTAGTCGGTGCTTTCGGCAGTCTATTCGTTGTCGTATCGTTTTTTGGAATAGCGAACGGGTCTATTTTTTTGACCGTTGTGTCGGCAGGCGGTGTCGCGTCGGTCGAGTCTAACGGAATTACTGCGCCGCCTGCGGGTTCGGGTAAACCGCTATTGCCGCGCATACGCCCGATGAAATAGCTGCGTTTGGCATCGTCAGCCAATTGAATTTCAACAGTTTGCGATATTTTCCCTTTTTTCACCTTCACTTTTGCATCTTTCTTTTTCACACTGGTAATAGCCGTATTAAACGAAGCGTTCGACGAAATGGCAGACATTACGCCCTGCTCAAAATTGAAATAATAGTAAGTGCCTGGCGCAGGTTCGATGTATAAGTGCATAACTTCAAACGGTTTTCCGCCTTTGTCAATTTGGCGAATTTCTAAAAAGCCGCCTATCCTTTTATTAAAACTCTTGCGATTCATACTCGTTAAACCCAAAGTATCGCAAATAAACGATTTGAAATCGGGGTTGAATTTCATGGGCATTCTTCCAAAAAAGAAGGTGTAATCGGGGTCGCGTGGCATATCGACTAAGCCTATACCCGCCGATTCTAAGGCTCGCTTCGCCTTGCCCTCGTCCATGAGTTGCGGCAAGGCAATATTCAGTAATTTCGTATTATAATTAATGTCTTTTAATTCTACTTGTGTGGCAATATCGGCGGCCATAATTTCTAAGGCGCGGTCGATGAAAGGCAGTTTAAATCCGCCGACCAAATCGAAGGCAATAGGGGCGTTCGGCTCGCGGTAATCGCCCGAGGCTGTGCCTGCAATATCGGCGGTAATAGGCGTTAAAAGCTCGCCGATACGCATTTTTCCTTCGGCTACATAGCCGCCCGTATTGTCATTATAGGTAATCATCTCGCCGCGTGGCCGCTCGGTCGCCACTTTTGACGAATCGCCAAATCGGAACTCGTTGTTTTTTTCCACATATTTCAAGGCTCCTTTGCAACTAAAATACACGCGGTCGGCGCGTTGCAAGGGTGTGCGCATAATGAGCGGGTACAAAACCGTGACATCGCCCGTATCTGTGGAGCGTTGGCCCATGCGTATTTCGGTGAAAACCTTTTCATTCAGTGGGTTTTTAGGCTCGTCATACTGAATTACCACGTTTTTACGGTCAATCGGCGAATTGATACTAAACCACGTTTCGTCTTTCAGCACCATCGAGTTTATTTTGGCAAAGCCGTCGAACGTTAAGTTTTTATTATTTGCAGCAAGCTTGATAAGCCCTTTGTACGATATTCTTTTGTCCACCAGAAAGTTGTCTTTTTCGTCGGCGGTACCGCTTCCTCTTGTTACCCATTTTTTACCGTCTTGCGTCGCATTTATATCGCTAAACAAAATTTCTTGCTTGCGTGCGCCCACATTATATTCGTAGAAACCCGCCGCGTGGTATTGCTTTTTGCCCTTAATCTGCACATTCGCTCGATTGATAACGTGGTAGCGGTTGAGCGTATCGGCGATGATTTGCGCGTCGACGAGCGGCTCCATTTGCGCATTTTTCTGAATGACGATTTTGCCATCTTTCGGGTAAACTTGCGCATCGGCGGTGTTGATAAACTGCACCCCTTCCACCACGAGTTTGAAGGTACTAAGGTCATAGTTGCCGCCCGTTCCGCGGAATGAAAGCGAGTCTTGATTGCTGGCAACCGAAATGAACTTGCCCATAAGCCCACGCCCCGACGACATCGCCACGTTTTTCTCCTTCATATTCCAGTCGAATTTATCAAAAGTCGTGATATATTCGTTATAAGGCATTTCGGAAATAGGGTTTGGCGCGTTCGATTCGAATTTTGTATTTTGATTATCAAAATCGGAATAAATATTCACATTTCTACTGCTAAACGCCAATTTTGCGGTATCCAACGATTTGATGCCCACGTTTGCGGTATCCGATTGGAGGTTATTCGGCCCGAATTTCATGCGTTTCGAGTCCACAATGCCTTCTTCCCACTCGAATCGGCCAGCGCCTTCCAAGCCTTTTGAGGTCATGTGGAGTACGCCGCGCAGGTATTTTTCTTGTCCGAAAAAGCGGAATGGGTCTTTTCTCGAAGCAATTTCCATGTCATCGTCATAGGGTTTCCAAGTGATGGCCACGTCTTTTCCCTCCACTTTCGGAAATTTTACGGCTCCCTTGCGGTCTTCGGCCACATCGAAGCGTTCGGCGGTCGCGCTCATGCTTTTTGGGCGAAAGACGATGGAGTCCGATTTAAAGTTGGACGTTAAATAATCAACCGCGCCTTTGCCCTGCATTCCTTTATTATCGAGCGTAATTGTCCCCTTATAATTCGCTTTGCCTTGATAAGTAGGGTAGCCCTCTTCGGGCAAAGTGTGGGTAAAACCAAGCGATTTATCGGGTTGAATACGCAGTTTCTCTTGAAAATCGGGAAATATTTTTGCTGAAACCAT
>JBEEMU010000034.1:0-3038 GCA_041192485.1 Bacteroidota bacterium
TTTAGATGGGCAATTATTTATATACTACTACTTAATAACGTCTTTTCATGAAAAATTTAATAGAAATATCTAAAATTGTTACCAAAAAAAAGGTAAAAAAAATAGAGATATTTGATGAGGCCGCGCTCAAACATAAAAATAGTAAATTCAACGAATTTTATGAGGCATTGATGGCGAATAAGTATAAGAATGACCGCGATGCTGCCACTCATTTATATAATTGCGCCCCTACCGACGATAAATATCGGCAGTTGAAGTCGCGCTTTCGCAAACGGCTACTCAATACCCTATTTTTCTTAGATATTAATTTGCCCAGCACATCGAGCTACGACCGCGCTTATTACTCTTGCAATAAGGATTGGACATTGGTTAAAATCTTGCTTTCGAATGGCGCAGAACTAACGGCAGCTACCTTAGCGCGGCAAATTATGACGGTTGCCTTGAAGTATAAATTTGCAGATGTTATTGTGAATTGCGCCCGCATTTTACGCGCCTACTCGGTGGTAGAGGGCGATGAAAAAATGTATGAACAATACGACCAAAATGCAAAACAATACCAAAACATTTTAGATGCCGAAATCCGTTCGGAAGAGCTGTTTCAACGCGTAATTATGAACTATCATAAGCCAACCGAACGCGCCGATTTAACCGAAAAAATAGACATTTATTGCGATGCCTTGGTTGGTTTGGCAGATATGTACAGCTCGCCAATTGTGCTTTATAATAAATATTTGGTGTGGACTTACCGCTACGAAATGCTACAAGATTATCAAGGAATGCTTACGTCGTGTATCGAAGCATAAAAATATATTAAAGAAAACCCTATTTATTATCAATCGGATAAAGTTGCGACCTTTCAACTCAAAAAAATGTCGGCGCATTTGCATTTGCGCGACTATAAAAACGGGAAGGAAAGTGCCGAAAAAGCATTGAGTTCAGTTGTTGTAGGCTGCGATATTTGGTTTGAATTGATGGAATATTATGTGCTTTGCGCAATGCACACCGAAAGCTACTTAAACGCACTCACTATTTTGCGTAAAGCAAAAAGTCATGCCCGTTTTCCGCGTTTGGCGGGTGTTGTGCGCGAAAAATGGAATATTTTTGAACTCTATTTGAATTATGTGACAGAAAGTCAAGCCACAAAAAATCCAATGTATTTGGCGCAGCGAAGCAAAACATTCAAGTTGAGCAAGTTTTTGACCGACCCCATTTTACTGGCAAAGGAATACCGTATTTTAACAATTCAAATTGTCATCGTACAAATACTTTTCTTATTAGATAAAAAAAATAAAGTAGCCGCCACCGAGCGCATCGAAAAGCTGAAGATGTATGCCAATCGCCAACTCAAACGCGAAGAACATTTCCGAATGATTAATTTTATTCGTTTAATACAACAATTGCCAAAATCGGGTTACAACGAAATTGAATTTGGTAATATTGACAAATATCTCAAACGATTTAAAGATAACCCGATGCAATACCGCGGCTTAATCCACGAATTAGAGTTTATTCCGTATGAATACCTGTTTAAAATGATGGTACAAGCCATGAAAGATTAGGAACGTGTAAAACGAATATTCCTTAAACCCATTTAATTTCTTATCGATGAAAGATGCAGCCCTAAAACAATTTGAACCTCAGGAACGCAACGAAATCTTAGCGGCTTACCGCCGTTTGTTGCGAGCTATTTCTGTGCCGATGACGGCCGAAGAAAAAAAGAAGATACGAGCAGCCTTCGAGCTCGCTGTAGAAGCACACCATGAGCAACGCCGAAAATCGGGTGACCCTTATATTTTACACCCTATCGAGGTAGCACGTATTTGCGCCGAAGAAATAGGAATGGGACCAACTGCAATAGTCTGCGCAATGTTGCATGACGTAGTAGAAGATACACCTGTAACCACCGAAGATATTCGGGCAAAATTCGGCGACCAAGTAGCAAGTATTGTAGATGGCTTGACCAAATTGGACAAAGCAATAGAAGACACGAGTCCGCAAGCCGAAAATTTCCGCAAAATCCTGCAATATCTGGTAACCGATGTTCGTGTTGTTTTGATAAAATTAGCCGACCGACTGCATAATATGCGAACATTGGACTCGATGCCCATTCAAAAACAGAAAAAAATAGCATCGGAAACCAGTTTTATGTATGCGCCTTTAGCGCACCGTTTGGGCTTGTATAATATAAAAACCGAGCTTCAAGACCTCTGTATGAAGGTTACGCTGCCCGAAGAATATGGCGATATTTCCAAAAAACTGCAAGCATCGGAACGAGAGCGCACGAAGTATATCAAAGATTTTATAAAACCAATTGATGCCGTATTAAAAACGGATAATCGTTGGAAATTTCGCGTTTTCGGACGCTCCAAATCCATTTCCTCTATTTGGAATAAAACCAAAAATAAAGACGTTGCCTTCGAGGATATTTATGATATTTTCGCTATTAGAATTGTGCTTGACGTGGCTTTGAAAGACGAACGCGACGCTTGTTGGAGCGTTTTCTCGATGCTCACAGCCATGTATTCACCCGTACAAGAGCGAATGAAAGACTGGGTTAGCAACCCGAAATCGAACGGCTACGAATCCTTGCACACCACAGTTATTGGACTGAACGGCCGTTTTGTAGAAATACAAATCCGAACCGAGCGCATGGACGAGGTGGCAGAACGCGGCTTTGCAGCGCATTGGAAATACAAAGGAGTGCGCTCCGAAAAAGGATACGACACTTGGTTGAATAAAATCCGCGATTTGCTCGAAGCCCCGAACGCCAACGCTTTAGAGTTCATCGACGACTTTCAACGGGCATTATTTCAAGAAGAAGTCTATGTTTATACGCCCAAAGGCGACATGCGCACGTTGGCGAAAGGCGCAACTGCGCTCGATTTTGCTTTCGATATTCATAGCGATATAGGCTATAAATGTCAGTCGGTAAAAGTCAATAGCCGCTTAGTTTCGCTGTCGCACGTTTTAAATAATGGCGATATGGTCGCTGTAACAACTGCACCCAGCCAAAAACCGACCGAACAGTGGCTGCGTTG
>JBEEMU010000035.1:0-3839 GCA_041192485.1 Bacteroidota bacterium
GCATTGAATCGTAATTTTGACAAATTAGGAGCGTATCAAGAACGTTTTTTGAGTATTGTAATGAATAATGAGGAAGAGAAGGGTGTAATGTATAACTATTCCATGATGGGCAGTTTATACGGTTATGTTGGTAATTTTGAAAAAAGTGAATACTATTATAAAAAGGCCTTAAATAGTGCCAACGAAGTAGAAAACTTGGAATATCATTGGTACATTCCCCTAATTCTGTACAACCTGATGAGTATTTCTAAGAAATTAGGTAATAAAAACGATGAAACTCACTATCAAGGGCAGTTGAAAAATATCCGTAAAAACACATCAGACATACGTAGTTTTGATACTTTATTAAGTGATGCTGTTAATTTCGAAAGAGTATTTTTCAACCTTCCCCCCATAGCAATCAATTTAGATTTTCTAAACGAATAACCCAATTTATATATGGACATACTAACCATAAATCAAATCAAATCGCTGTATCCCGACCAATGGGTGTTGGTTGGCAATCCTGAATTAAAGGATTTTGATACCTTAGAAGCCATTATCAATAAATTGGTGAGCGGCATCGTCTTGTATGCGAGCAAGGATAAGCGCGAAATTGCGTACAAAGCCAAAGATTTGCGCAAGGGTGTAGAAAGCATTACTTGCGTTTATACAGGCGAATTTCCGAGCAACCGTAAATGGTTGTTATGAAAACATACCCATTCAAACGAAAAGACAAGGATAGTCTAATTACTATTCCTTGTAAGATGGGTGTAGATACCATTGCACTTGCACTTGATACTGGTGCAAGCCACACTACTTTTGACCTCACTCAAATTTTGATGCTCGGCTACGAACTCAAAGATTCAAAAAGAACCGAACAAGTAGAAACAGGTGGTGGTATTGTAGATACACACGTTTTTGTACTGCGCGAAATGACTTGTTTAGGTATTACAAAACAAAATGTAGAAGTTAGTGCTTACGACTTTTTTGCGTTTAATTTAGTGGCTGATTTTGACGGTGTTTTAGGTTTAGATTTTTTTGAAGGTGTTAGATTTTGTATTGATATGTCGCAAAATCAAATAATTATACAATAAAGCTGCCTCAATTTAGATTTTCTAACCGAATAAACCCGCCGTCAGCCAATTTATTCAATTGCGTTTCAAAATGCAGGCACAAACCTTCAATATTTTTGTAGTTTGTAGGATAATGACCGAGTGCTTTTAGGGTTTCTTTAAATTGTATCATGGTAATAATATCAGGCGTAATATTTGCGGTGCTGATGTTGGCTTCTTTGAAATACGTAAAGATAAAAGGCTTGCGTGTGGCTTTAAACTGTCCGACTGCCGTTTGAAATTCCTCTTTGGTATAAATTCCGACTTTAGTAAAAAACAGCATCACAAAAATATCGCAGTTTTTGATGGCGCGGTTGTATTCGTTTTGTAAACCGTCTTTTGCCATTGCGTCAAGAAAATCCTCCCAAACAATCAGTTCTAAAAACACGAATTTATCTATTAGCCGCTTGTTGATGCGCCCGAGATGCAGTTCAAACTGCTCACGGTCTTCTTTGAGTTCGGCAGACGAAGCCAAAAATATTTTAATGCGTTTCATTGTGCGCGGCTCGGTATCAATGCCGCGTGAGTTGCTTTGTTCGGCTGTACCAATATCGGCATCATCTATTTCGTCTAAAACACCCAAAATAGAACTTGCCAACCGAGCCGTTTGTACCCGATGCGTTTCGTCCGTAATCACACCGAATCGTCTATCGCGATTGAGGGCGTGAATGCGTGCAGAAAACATTATTACATCGTTTTTCGCTTCATTGCGGGTATTGTCTAACAATAATTCAATTGCTTTATCTAATTTGCCACCCGCTATATAAGAACGTATAAGTTCGGTTAATTCACGTTTTGTCATAAAAAAGGTTAATAAAAAATAGTAACTGTTTAGCTAGGTTCGCTTTAGCGGACTAAAATTCGTGTAATTCATAGCACTACAACGTTTTTAGCAGGTACGATTCGTGAAAATTCGCGAAATTCGTGACTACCTAAATAAATACAAAAAATATTTTGAAGTGCATAAATAAGTAGTAGTGTATAAATAATCACGGTTTTGAAGTGCCTTAAATGGGGTGTTCTGGGCTAATGATAACCGTGTTTATTTTGACTTCGTCTAATCTTCGATTTGCCGCAGGCGCTTAAGGAATGAGAGAAAAATAAGGTATCAAAGTTTTGGACAGGATTTTGTGCCAAATACAGCGATGCCACGCACCTAAAAATGCAGCATTTGATAGCAAATACTTTTAGGACCACCACCACAACGCGCTATACTTTCGTTCTATTTTCAAACCGTCGAATGCGGCTGATTTGCATTTCGCTCACGCCATATTGTTTGGCAAGTGCCGTATTAGTTGCTGTGCTTGCGCGAATGAGTGGTATTTCATCGTCATGTATTTTCGTGTTTTGCTGTTGATAAGCCTCTAATGCTTTGCCGTTGAACGTAGTGCGATTGAAAATAACGATATTTTCAGGACAGACATTCTGAAAGTTACCGTCTCGCGCTACCGTCACGCTGTTTTTGTCGTAAGGAATGCCATTATAAGCCGCAGCAATCAATTTACCGACATTATAGGTACTGCCTTTGCCCATTTCTACATTGCCAAAATCCATATATAAGCCCTTTTTTATGCGATATTTGCCAACCATACGGGCCGAACGTAGCGAATATAAACCGCCTTTAAGTACGGTGTAACATCCTGGGGGCACGCTTGGTATGACCCTATTGACATCTACGCCTTTTTCGGTATTGCCCATATTCGTTACTCGCCTGCCCACAATGCCAATGTTTTCGGGGCAAACGTTCCTGTAATTACCGTCTATGGCATAAATACGGCTAGCTACCGTATACGGCACATCGTTGTACGCCGCCGCAATCAGTTTGCCGACATTATAAGAGCCATGACTACCAAATTCTATCCTGCCAAAACCAATGGGAGCACCGTTTTTCATACGACATCGGCCAATAAAACGACCTGCATGGTGAGAATATACCCCGTTTCGGAGTATTAAATAGTGCCCTTCTGGCGCTTCTGGCGCGAATTTGTGGGCATCTATGCCTGTTAGACTGTCCATGATGAATAGGTTGATTATGCGATTATGTGATTTCCTAATATTTAACGCTAAAATTGTTCCACACCTTTTAAGGGGCAAAACGACGTAAGAAAGCGCAAATATAGGGCTTTTTTGTCATTTTTTGCCGGGCGATTTTTTTTTTTATAATTTGACTATCAGTATCTTATTTTTTGCCGAACCCCTAAAAGCGTGTTTGCGAAAATCAAATTAAAAAATCGTACCTTTGTGGTGTGAAACGCGTGTTTTCACACCACTTTTTATTTTAAAATTAAAACAATGAGCAGAACCATTCTAAACAACTATATCCAGACACTTGTCCCGATGCCGACGGATAAGGTGCAGCGCGTGGCAGACGGTTTTGAGGAGATTGAACTGGCAAAAAACGAGTTTTTAATTCGGGAAAACAAGGTAAGTAGGGAAACGTTTTTTTTAGAAAGCGGCATAATTCGTGCGTTCATTTTTGATAACAATGGCGAAGAAGTTACCATCAATATTTTTTCTGCACCTTGTTTCGTCAATGATTTTTTGTCTTTTTTCAAACAAGAACCCGCTAAAGAAAACGTCCAAGCCTTGACCGGTTGCAAAATTTGGAAGATGGACTATGCTAGCGTACAGATGCACTTTCACACCTATCCCGAATTCAGAGAATTTGGGCGAATGATGTTAGTTACGAATTATGCGGTGCTGCAAACCCGAATGTTAGGCATGATAAAAGACACTGCCGAAACC
>JBEEMU010000036.1:0-2906 GCA_041192485.1 Bacteroidota bacterium
CCGTCGTAAGTGTAAGTATAGGCGTTTTGCGGCGTAAAGTTAGCGCAATTTGTGGAGTTTTGCAAACAGTAAAAAGTATATAAAACAACGCCGCCTGGCTACTATTGTAGAGGTAGCAACCATGCGGCTTTATTTGAACGCCAAACCTGCTTTTCCTAAGACTACCAAGTTTTAATGTACTATAAAATGCCTAACCCTCGTGACAATTCCAAATGACAGGTAAAAATCTAAACCTGCTGTTATCACGCTACTATCGGTCTCACTATTTGAACAATAATAAGTCATTTTATTCTTTTCATACTTTACCGGCTCTCCAAGTAGTTTCACAATATCGTTTCTTTTTAAGCCAATATAATAACCAATTGGATAGAAACTTCCGCAAATATTAGCATCTCTATCTTCCGAACATCCTATTACTCCTTTTTTCAAAATAATGAATGGAATTTTTTGTAAAAAAGACATTTTTAGCCTGCCTTGATACCTACTGCTTTTCCGATAGACATCAACTACTTTTTGGTTATGCAATTCAAACCTTAATGTAGCAAAACTTTCCTCTTTGCCATGAATCTTTGCTACGCAGGTATAAATTAGCTCATTTTCATTTTTAGCCGTTGGATTACCGAGTATTTTTAAAATATCCTCTGGTTTCAATCCTATAAATAATGGGTCATTGATACGACACGAGCAAATATCCCGCTCTATATCGTTATCTTCATTAATTACGCCATATGGAGCAAGTTTATAAGCTATTTTTAGTAGTAAATTTAGGTTTTCTGTGCTATGTGTAGTCGCGCAGGCATAAATTAGACTTAAAAAAAGCACTAATACTATATTTTTTCTTTGCATGGTTTTAAATTTAAATATTATGGGCGGTGCGAATTATTGGGTACAGTTTCGTCTATATAATTCACTATGTTTCGACCACTTACTTTTGTGTAAAACTTAGGGTCTGTGCTATTTTTAATACTCTTCTCTGAAATATTCTGACTTGCACTATTGCCAAGTTTATTCGTATCTATAGCGATTCTATCTATATCTCTTTGGGTAACTTGCCGCGTTTTAGGGTCTAATTTTCCGTTAACATCAAAGTAAGCATTACTCATATTTGGTGCTTGCTCATGGGTTGTATTTGATGGAGTCATTATACCAGGTTCGGTACCGAGGTAGTCATGTTGCCCTTTATCATTATTTTTTGTTTTCAGTTGATCTTTATCAAACCAACCTAATAAATGCCCGAATTCATGCGAGTACTCTTTCGTCATTAAACCATCTTTGCCTTCATTATAATTATACCAAGTACCTGTATTAGATGCAATTCCGTCCATTTGCGAAACGTCACCAACCCTGGCCTCCTTCACTTCGATATAGTTACTTCTTGGGCTGCCAAATATATCCCCTAAAAACGATTTACCGATAGCAGCTTGAAAGTTTGAAATAAATTTTCCTGATACTTGAAATTTAACAGCATATGCCACACCTTTTATATAAATTTTTCCATTAGCAGCGTTCCAATCAGATTGAATTCCTGCTGCAATATTGAGCGCATCTGCATCATTTACTTCATCTCCATAGAAATACATATCAGCATATATAGTTACCGTCTTATTCTCTTCATCAACTACGACTTCCGCACTTTTTCCTGTTGGGTCGATAAACGCTACTGGGTTCCCTGCAACATAACTATAGCTACTCAAACTCGCATACTTCACCGCTAACGGGTCCAAGCTCAAAAACCGCCCTACTTCGCTGTCATAAAACCGCGCTCCGCGATAATCTAAACCGCTCTCCGCATCTCTTTCATGCGAAGTTGTAAGATACACCGAAGCCCCAAACTCGCGCAAAACTTTCCCATAAGGGTAATAATCAAACGCCGCAGAAGCCGTGTATAAAGGCGCACCGCTACACGATGGCACAACGGAATACGAAAGCCGTGTATTGCCCAAATGATCGTAGTTATAAAACGTAATGGCCCTAGGAAGAGTCCCGTCTTCGTTCGTTTCAATGCTTGCGAGGCGCGAGCTACCGAAAACGTAGTACGTTGTTTTTTGCTCGTCTAATTTCCAAATAGCGAGGTCTTGCCCAGCGGCGGAGCGGACGTAATACTCGGAGCCTGCGAGTAGCGGAGAGATAGAAGCAGAAGCGTATTTATACATACGGTTGTCGTTGATGTCGTATTCGTAGAAAATATCATTGCCATCTTTTACTAAATGGTTCGGCAGGTTAGCGCGTTGATAATCAGTTTGTGTGATGCTGCGGCGCGTGTCGGTTTGCAGGTTGCCGTTCGGGTCGTAAGTGTAGGTATGCGAAGCGGTTTGTCCGAAGGGCGCACGCGGCGAGGTCGTTGTGAAGGCTGCACCAAGCAAGCTATCATTGCCCGTAGCGTAGCTATAGGCTTGCTGCACGGTTTCCAAACTATTCCCTGCAATTACTTTTCTTGTCAAACTTGTGATATTCCCGATTTTATCGTATTGATAGGATTCGTCGCCTACGCCTGCCTTCAGCGTGCCTGCGCCCAAATTACTGGCAGCCGCAATCAGGCGATTCAAACCGTCGTAGCTGTAAGTATAGGTGTTTTGCGGCGTAAAGGTAGCACAATCTGTGGCATTTTGCAAGAGGGCGGTGCGATAAAGGGCGGTTGTGCTATAGAAAAAGACGTATATGTTCCGATATAGGTAGCAACCATACGCGGTTTGTTTTTTCTAATTTTTTTGCCACCAAACGACTTTGCCCTGCTTATTGATATAGCCCCATTTATCGTTTTTACAGACAAGGGCTAAACCATGGAAAAAACCAGGATAGTCATGAAGATTACAGCTATGACAAAAAAAAGAACCAGGAATATCTGTATATTCTGGGGGGATAGCCCATTTTCCATCTTTGTCAATAAAGCCATAAAGATTCGTTCT
>JBEEMU010000037.1:0-7007 GCA_041192485.1 Bacteroidota bacterium
AAACACATCATTACATCTCTTTTATGAAGAAAATTGTCCTACCTATTTTTTTAGGTTTAAGCCTTCTTTTATTAAGCACTTCTTGCAGTAAAAAACAAGAATTGCGCACCATCAATCCTGCGTTTGCGGCCTATATTTATGCGTGTAGCGGCGGTGAAATTGGTAAAACGATGCCTATTCGAGTCCGTTTCACCGAAGCGGTTGCCCCAAAAGGTAGCATCGGAAAGCCTGTTGAAAGCGGCATATTCAGCATATCACCAAGCGTAGAAGGCGAAGCTGTTTGGGAAGACGCTTACACCATCAAACTCGCGCCAAAAAACACGCTTGTATCCGATAAAATTTACACAGGCAGTGTTGATTTGAGCGATTTATACAAAAGCGTACCCAGTAAATTAAGCACGTTTGAATTTGATTTTAAATCAAAAACACAAGCTATTTTGCTTACCACAGAGGGCTTCGATGCCGAAAATAATAACGATTTCAGCAAACAAGCCTTTACAGGAGCCGTTATGACAGCCGATTTCGAAGCGGCTGAAAATGTAGAGAAAGCCTTTGAGGCAAGCATTGGCGGAAGCCAAAAAAGCGTGGAATGGCAACACGACGACGCAGGACGCAAACACCAGTTTACGATAAAAAATATTGAGCGCACCGACGCGGCACAAACCCTGCATTTAGCCTGTACGGGTTCAGCGATTAGTGCCGAGCAAAACCCAGTAAAAGAAGTGATTGTTTTACCAAAAAATAAGTTTTCGGCGATTGGTTGCGAAGTGGTTTCCGATGAAAAAACGCCTTATCTAAAAGTGTCATTTTCTGACCCAGTTAGCACCAACCAAGACCTTACGGGCATGATTACCGTAGGCGCGGCTCCTTGTACCTACACCGTAAATGGCAATCAAATATACGTTTATACAGGCAATTCTTTGCCAGCAGGTACCGCTACGCTAACCGTGCATCCGGGTATTAAAAATACCAAAGAAATAGCCATTCCTATACAGCAAGATTACCCACTTGATTTCACACCTTCCACGAATGGTGCTTCAAATCCGCAAATCGAGCTGATTGGAAAAGGGGTCATCATGCCGACCTCGGAGGGATTAGTCTTCCCGTTTCGGGCTGTGGCTTTGAAAGCGATAGACGTAGAGGTTTTTAAAATTTATCAAACCAATGTCCTACAATTTTTGAGCACCAATGAGTTGAGTCGCGATGGCTACGACCTGGAGCGCGTCGGCAATATTGTGTTGCAAAAGCGCATCGACCTCAACGATGTAAAAACAATCGGCGAGCAAGGCGTATTTACGAGCTATGCCTTAGACCTCAAACCGCTGATAAAGCAAGAGCCAGGCGCAATTTATCAAATCCGCATCGGCTTTCGCAAAGAGTATGCGATAGCCAGATGCAGCTATTCGGCAGATGCTCCCGTTGCGGCCGCCGATAATTTGCCCGAGGGCATGAACCGCTTAGGCTCGCCTACCGATAGCGATGCCGACGACGATGCGGCCAATTTAAATAGCGACGACGACAGCGGCGGCGGCGCACATCAAGACGAAGGCGCAACCAAAAGCATTATGCGCTACCGCAATTTCAACTATCCAGGGTATCAATATGAGCAGCGCGACAACCCGTGTTTTGCCGCTTTCTACAATCAAAATAAATTCAAACAGCGCAATGTGCTGGCTTCCGATTTGGGCATCACCTGCAAACACGGCAGCGATGGCTCGGTGAATGTGACCGTCGCCGATATTGCCACGGCAGAACCGATGTCGGGCGTGGAAATTGAGTTTTACGACCGTGCGCAGCAGTCGCTCGGAAAAACCAGTACGAATGGCGATGGATTTGCCGTTTTTTCTAATAAACGCAAACCTTTATACCTTATTGCGACGCATAAAACGCAAAAAGGTTATTTGAAATTGGAAGACGGCAACGCGCTTTCTTACTCGAAATTTGAAATATCGGGCGTGGAACAAAATCAAAAAGGAATGCGCGGAATGCTTTATGGCGAGCGTGGCGTGTGGCGACCAGGCGATAGTTTATACCTTTCGTTTATGTTGCAAAATAAAAAAAGTGAAGATGCTAAAAAAGAAGAGGGCGCAGTTCACCCCGTTATTTTGGATTTATACGACCCGAAAGGCGTTTTGCAACAGCATATCGTCAGGGTAACAAACGAACACGGATTATACGATTTGCGCACCGCAACGCCGTCGTCTGCGCCTACGGGCAATTGGCTGGCGCGAGTCTCGGTTGGTGGCGCAAAGTTTGAGAAAAACCTGAAAATTGAAACCGTAAAACCGAATCGTTTAAAGCTGTCTTTAGATTTTGGTTTGGCTAAAATGACGCTTTATAAATCGGACAGTAGCAATGCCGCCGCGATGCAAGTAAACTGGCTGCACGGCGCACCCGCTAACGGTTTAAAAGCGAAAGTGGAAGTGGAACTATTGCCGATAAAAACGATTTTTAAAGGCTACGACGATTTTGATTTTGATGACGAAAGTAAAAAACAAAAAGCTGAAGCACAAACCGTGTTCGACGGAAATACAACGGATAAAGGCAGTGCAAATGTGCGGTTTAACCTAAAAAGCAATAGTGCGGCAGGCAAATGTAATGCGCTAATTACGATGCGAGCGTTTGAAAAGGGCGGCGATATGAGTTTTAGCAATACGTCTATTATGTATTCGCCGTATAATGGGTATGTGGGTATTCGGTGTAAAATGCAAAATAAACAGCCGTATTTAGACGAAAATACCGATAATTATTTAGATTTAGTGAGCCTGACCGATAGAGGCGATATTGTGAGCGGACGCTTTTTGACTATCGAAACCTTTAAATTAGACTGGCGTTGGTGGTGGGACGACGCGGAAAGCGAAGGCGAAATTTCGTCGTTTAACGATGCCACCGAATTGAAGTCGATAGACAAAAAAGAGGTAACAACGAATGTGGCAGGAAAAGCTATTTATAAATTTAAGCCCGCCGACTGGGGACGCTACCTCATTCGCGTCAAAGATGCGAAAACAGGTCATTCTACCAGCATCATCGCCTACACGGGCTATGGCGGCGGCGAAACGAATGGCCGCAATTCGGCTTCCTTAATCAGTTTCACGGCGCAAAAAGAAAGCTACAAAGTGGGCGACGAAGTTGTCGTGGAAACGCCTTGGACGGGCGAAGCGAAAAGTTTGGTGAGCATTGAAAATGGCTCGCACGTTATCAAACAATTTTGGACAAAAACGGCGAAAAGTGGCGAAAAAAGCACGATTTCCTTCAAGGCAACCGAAGAAATGGCTCCTAATATTTATGTGTATGTTTCTATCATTCAAGCGCATAACCGCGTAGGAGGCGACTCGCCGCTCCGTTTATATGGCATCGCGCCGGTGCGCATCGAGAATGCGAACGCTCAACTAAAACCAATGATTGAAACCGCCGATATTGCTCGTCCCGAAAGTAATATGACGCTGAAAATAAAGGAAAGCGGCGGCAAAGCGATGGCTTACACTATTGATATTGTGGACGATGGTCTATTGGATTTAACCAATTTTAAAACGCCCGACCCGTTTCATACCTTTTTTGCACAAGAAGCCTTGGGCGTGAAAACCTGGGACTTATACGACGACGTGATAGGCGGCATGGGCGGAAAAATATCGAATGTGCTTAGTTTGGGCGGCGACGAAGCCGCTGCAAAACAAAAAAATGCAAAGGCAAATCGCTTCAAACCCGTTGTCATGCACTTAGGGCCGTTTTATTTGCCGAAAGGCACGGCCACACACGTCGTAAAACTGCCAAATTATGTGGGAAGTGTGCGAGCAATGGTCGTGGCGAGCAGCGAAAACGATGCTTACGGCTCTGCCGAGAAAACCGTGCAAATCAAAAAACCGTTAATGGTGCTGGCAACTGCGCCGCGTGTGCTTTCGCCTGGTGAAATCGTGCAGATACCCGTTGATGTGTTTGCGATGGACGCAAAAGTGAAAGATGTGCGTATTCGCTTGGTCGCAAATGATTTATTCGAGCCTATTGGCGAGCTTTCTAAAAATATTACCTTTGCCAAAACGGGCGACGAAGTAGTCAATTTTAGCCTGAAAGTAAAAGAGAAAATCGGCATCGGGAAAATAACCGTCGTGGCAATGGGCGGCGGCGAAACGGCCACGCAAACCATCGAACTCGACGTGCGCAATCCGAACCCGATGGCTGCAAAATTGACCGAAAAAGTCATACAGCCGGGCGAAACGTTTGAAATACCTTACGAACCTACGGGTGTTTTTGGTACGAATGAAGGCATTTTAGAGCTGTCGGGCATTCCGTCTATCAACTTTAATAATCGCTTAAATTACCTGTTGCAATATCCGCACGGCTGCATCGAGCAAACCACGAGTGCCGCATTTCCGCAGCTTTACGCAAATAAGGTGTTGCCGCTTTCGAAAGACGATGCCACTAAATCGGAAACGAATATTAAAGCAGGCATCGAGCGGATTGCTACTCTTTTTCAAGCTACCGATGGCGGTTTTTCTTATTGGCCAGGCTTGTCGCAAGCCGACGAATGGGGAAGTTCTTACGCAGGGCATTTCCTGTTGGAGGCGCAAACCGCAGGCTACCATTTGCCAACAGGCGTATTAGACCGCTGGCTAAATTACCAGCAAAAAATGGCTAAAAATTGGAAAGCACCGTCTAAAAAAACGATTTTTGCCGAAATGGCCTATTCTGACCACGGCGAAAGCAATGATTTGCAACAAGCCTACCGTTTATACACCCTCGCCTTGGCCAAAAAAGCCGACCAAGGGGCGATGAACCGTTTGCGCGAATCGCCAAGCACGTCGAATGAAGCAAAATGGCGGTTGGCCGCCGCTTATGCAATTTCGGGTAAAAACGATGTTTCTAAAAAACTTATTGCAGGCTTAACAACTACCGTAAAACCCTACCGCGAACTCTACGGAACTTATGGCTCCGACCTTCGCGACGAAGCCATGATGCTGGAAACCTTAACGCTTATGGGCGAAAAAGCAAATGCCGCAACTGTTTTAAAAGCGATGGCGCCGCGTTTAGGCTCCGAAGAGTGGATGAATACGCAAACAACAGCTTATAGTTTGCTCGCTTTCGCGAAATATGTGGGCGACAATGCTGGCTCGCCCATGACTTATACTTATCGCATCAATAATGGCAAAACCGAAACCATCAATTCGACCGCAGGTAGCAAGCAAGGGCAGGCGATTAATGTGTATAAAATGAACGTTGATGGCGAAGCAAACCGTTTTGTGAAAGTAACGAATAATGGCAAATCGGTGCTTTTTGCAAAAGTAGTGCTTCGCGGACAACCCGCCGTAGGCGATGCTGCCGCTGCCGCTTCTAATTTAGATTTGAAAGTGCGTTATACGAGTTTGAGCGGCGCACCTATCGACCCGAAAAGCCTTGACCAAGGCACGGATTTGGTGGCCGAAGTCACCGTTCGCAACCCTGGATTGCGCGGCAATTACAAACTGATGGCCTTGTCGCAACTATTCCCGTCGGGCTGGGAAATTCATAACTCGCGTTTAATAAGCGTCAGCTCCGCTACCTTGCAAGCCGCCACAAAACCCGACTATCAAGACATTCGCGACGACCGCGTTTATTCGTATTTCAATATCGGCGCGGGACAAACGCAGGTGTATCGCGTGCAGCTAAATGCAGCTTATCAAGGGCATTATTTCATGCCGTCGGTGCAGTGTGAAGCCATGTATGACAACAGTATTATGGCGCGAAGCGGCGGCCAATGGATAGACGTGGTGCGAACAGGCGGCGGCCGCGAAATAGCAAGTGCCGATATTCCCACTAAAAACACAAAACAAACGACGCAAAAACCAGCAAATATCGGCTCTGATGCCGCCGTTCCGCCTTCCGAAACAAGAAGCGGAAGGTTTGTGGTGCCGCATTAAGCGTTGAAGTATTATGCAAGCCCGTTGCCACGATAGTTGGCAACGGGCATTTTTTATTTTGCTGAAAACTACATTTATAGCGCAAGTTTTTGTAAAAAATGCCTTCTAAATGATTGTCGAACTAACTTTTTTATAAAAAATTTAAAAAAATGCAAAAAAAATGGTCAATCACCTGCTTGCTTGTCGCAATAAGCAGCCTTGCGTTTGCACAAAATGTAGGCATCAACACCACTTCGCCCGATGCGTCGGCGGTATTAGAGGTAGCGGCTACCGATAAAGGTATGCTCGTGCCGCGCCTTACGACCACGCAACGCACCACAATCGCCTCGCCTGCTACGGGGCTTTTGGTGTATGATACCACGCTCGGCGCGTTCTATTTTTATAACGGAGCGGCGTGGACAGGAATCAATAGCGGCACATTTAGCGAAAGCGACCCGAAGGTAGGAACGCTTACCACGAATTACGTTCCTAAATGGAATGGCTCGACACTCGCCAACTCGACTGTTTATGATAATGGTACGAATGTGGGTATTGGCACTACTTCGCCGAATAATAAATTAGATATTCAAAGCAGCAGCAGCGTTACCGCAAATGTGCAAAGTAGCGGGGCAACTGCTTACCTTACGGCGGCGGCTCCTGCGGGGTCGGAAATAGGGCTTAATTTCAAAACCTATTCAAGTGGCGCAGGCGTTGACCGTTGGCTGTTTGGCAAATCAAACACCGCAGAAAGTGGTAGCAACGCAGGGTCTAACCTTTTTATTAACCGTTATAACGACGCGGGAACTTTGCTTGGGCAACCCTTTACTATCAATAGAAGCAATGGCTATGTGGGCATCGGCGTAGGCGTAGCGCAAACGCAATTAGACGTTGCAGGCACGAATGCAGGCACCGTTTCGCTGCTCCTGCGAAGCGGCAACACGGGCGCAAGCACAAGCAGTAGCCAAATCATGTTTGGTTATAATGGGAATACCACTTATTTGCACACGATTAAAACAAGGCATAATTCGGGTGCTGCTACTGGTAATGCCATCGATTTTTATTTGTGGAATTATGGCGTTGATGGGCCAAGTATTACAGGGTCTAAACACGTAATGACTTTGCAGGGGAATGGTTGTG
>JBEEMU010000038.1:0-4141 GCA_041192485.1 Bacteroidota bacterium
CCGTACCCATTTACAGCGATTCAAGAATTGCTTTGGGTTGGATAAAAGATAAAAAATGCAAAACAACGCTTCTTCCAACCCCAAAAAACAAAGCAATTTTCAACCTCATTGAACGTGCCGAAACTTGGCTACTAAACAACTCCTATACCACCGAATTGCATAAATGGGAAACCGAAGCATGGGGCGAAATACCCGCTGACTTTGGCAGGAAATAAGAAATTTTTAAAAAAATGAAAAACCGCTTTAATATAACAAGTTTGTCCTTTCCGAATCAGCATTATATGGCTGATGTGTCGTTGAAAATACAAAAAACATACGAAATGATAGAATACGGCGACTACTTTATCATCAATCGCCGCGTCAATATGGCAAAACAACGACGCTATATACGCTTGCGCAAAAACTACGCGATACAAGCGAATATGTGGTTTTGAACGCCAGTTTTGGAGGCATTGGCGATGCCATTTTCAACGATGAGTCCACATTTTCAAGCGGTTTTGTCAAAATATTGGCAAAATATGTATCCGTGCATTTTCAAGAAGCACAAGCCTGGCTTTTAGAAACCGCCACTACAACGCGGCCAAGACTCCCGTGTGTAACATGAGTGATTAAGGAATCAAATTCTATCATATTTTACCTATCTTTTATCTTACCGATGGAAAATTTATACCAAAAATACCTCGAATGTGGGCAAAACATTGCGACAGACACCCGCAAAATAACTAAAAATTGCCTATTTATTGCCTTGAAAGGCGATAATTTTGATGGAAATAATTTTGTAGCCCAAGCATTTGCCGCAGGCGCAAGCTATTGCGTGATAGACAATCCGAGCGCGGCTATCAATGAGCAATGTATTTTGGTGGAAAACGGGCTGAAAACCCTCCAAAATTTAGCGCATTACCACCGTAAAAAAATAGATGTGCCAGTCATCGGCATTACGGGGAGCAATGGCAAAACGACGACGAAAGAGCTTGTGCAGCGCGTTTTGGCAAAAAAATTCCGCGTGCATTTCACACAAGGCAACCTAAATAATCATATTGGCGTACCGCTTACGCTGCTAAGTGCGCCGCTCGATGCCGAAATGCTTGTGGTAGAAATGGGCGCAAACCATCAGGGCGAAATACGCGACTTATGCGCTATTGCTGCACCTACGCATGGGCTAATTACCAGCATCGGCAAGGCGCATTTAGAAGGTTTTGGCGGCATTGAGGGCGTAAAAAAGGGCAAATCGGAGCTTTTTGAATACTTAGCAGCCCACGAAGGCACGGTTTTTATCAATATCAACGAACCCGTCATCGAGGCTTTAGCAAAAGAACGAGGCGTGAAAAATGGCATTTTATTTGGCAATAATGAAAAAAATACGCACAGAAAAGTAGCGTGTCAGGGTACTTTACTGCAAGCAGAACCGTTTATTATCATGCGTTTTTGCAACGACCCAGCCCATTATTTATTCGTCATAGCTACCGCTAAAACAAATTTATTCGGGCAGTATAATTTTGGTAATTTAATGTCCGCCGCCGCAATTGGTTCCCATTTTGGCGTTTCTATCAGCTCAATTAAGGAAGCGTTAGAAAGCTATATTCCCGACAATAATAGAGCGCAAATCATCAAAGAAAAGACTAATACCTATATTTTAGATGCTTATAATGCAAATCCGACGAGTATGCAAGCTGGTTTGGAGCAGTTTTCTACCATGAAAGCCGATAATCGTATTGCCATTATTGGCGAAATGCGTGAATTAGGCGAATATTCGGTAGAAGAACATGAGAAAATAGCCGTTTTTGCAAAAAAAATAGCCGCTTTTTCTCAAATTATATTAATAGGCGAATCTTTCCGAGCATTTTCGCATTTAGCCACCGCTTTTTTCGCCACAGCGGCCGAAGCAAAAAAATATATTAAAGAGCAGTCTTTCATACACTCGCATCTCTATATAAAAGGGTCGCGCGGCATACAATTAGAAACGATTTTATAAAAAACTAAAAGGTAAAAAACTAAAAAAATGTCAGATAATTTCCAAGAAGTAAAAAATATATTTATTGCACATTTAGAGAGTAGTTCGTTGCGAAAAACGCCCGAAAGATATGCAATTTTAGAGGAAATATACAGTCGAAACGACCATTTTGATGCCGAATCGCTTTATAATCACATGAAAACGCATGATTATAGAGTAAGTCGGGCAACGGTTTATAATACCTTGGAGCTGTTAGTTTCTTGCGATTTAGTAAAAAAACACCAATTTGGTAAAAACTTAGCGCAATATGAAAAATCGTATGGCTTCAAGCAGCACGACCACGTTATTTGTGTGGATTGCCGCAAGGTCGTGGAATTTTGCGACCCACGTGTGCAGCAGACCAAAAATATGGTCGGCGAGTTGCTGAATTTTCAAATAACGCACCATTCGCTGAACTTATATGGCATTTGCGGAACTTGCCAGCTAAAGCGAAATGCTGAAAATATTTCCTAATACGCCATAATTTCCTGCGCCTCTATCGCATAACGAGCGTTTTCGTCGATTAATGGTATTTTTTTTTAGTGGTATTAAATTTTTTCTTTTTACCTTTGCAGGAAATTTAATCTTTCAACTAAGATTTCCTTTCACATTTAAAAAAATTTTTAAATTATGCCAGTACGTTTAGTAGATGACGAGCCAGAAGAAGAGCAAGACGACAACTCCGGCGGTGGCGGTGGTAATAGCGGTGGCGGCGGTTTTCCTGGCGGCGGAATGCTCACGATGCTCTTGCCGCTATTATTTCGCTATCCCAAACTATTAATAGTTGGCTTAGTTCTTTTTGGCGGCTACTATTTATTCAGCAACGGTTGCGGCGGCGGAAGCAAGTCCAAACGCGGCAATGCCGACCAAACCGAATTGAAAACGGGCATGGAAATGAAGCAAGAAATCTTTGATAAAGCAAAGGTTTTTGAACCCCTTTCCGCCAACGCACCGTTGCCCGAAGCCGTCGATTTGGAGTCGTTTTGCCCAAAACGCAGCAATCAAGGCCGTCAAGGCTCGTGTGTAGGCTGGGCGAGTACCTACGCCGCTCGCACCATCTTGCAAGCACAAGCAACAGGCGTGGACCCGAATAGCACCATTTTCAGCCCCGCTTATGTCTATAATCAGATACATTTAGAAAATTGCCAGGGCTCTTATATGCTCGACGCGCTGAAAGCCTTGCAGCAAGGCAGCGTCACGTTGCAAGATTTCCCGTATCACGACGACGATTGCGACCGACAACCTAATGCCGCGCTTAAAGACCGCGCAGCGGCTAATCGCATCACGGGCTACAACCGCCTAACCGAAGGCGGCGAGGATTACGGCATCGATGTGCAAGGTATCAAGCAAAACTTGGCACAAGGCGCACCCGTTGTCATCGGCGCGATGGTCACAGAATCGTTCCAATACCTCCGAGGCACCCGTTGCTGGCAGCCCGAAAGCGGCGACCGCGTTCTCGGCGGACACGCAATGTGTGTGATGGGCTACGACGACAGCAAAGAAGGCGGCGCGTTCAAAATAATGAACTCTTGGGGAGCCGACTGGGGCGACAGAGGCTTCGGCTGGGTGCGCTACCGCGACTTTAAAGCTTTCTGCAAGGAAGCCTACGGACTCCACCCGCTTCCGCGCAAACAAGCCGACGGTAAATTCGATGTAAAAATCGGCTTAATAGACAATAAAAGCAAGGGTTATATTCCGCTTTCGCTAAAAAGCCCCAACTTATTTACCTCGCAGCCCGTCGCAAAAAATATGCGCTTCAAAGTAGAAGTAAACAATTCTTTGGAATGTTATACTTACGTTTTTGGGCAGGAAACCGACAATTCGAGCTATGTTTTATTCCCTTATTCGCCCAAGTTCTCGCCTTTTTGCGGCATAACGGGCAGCCGTATGTTCCCGAAAGGCAAATCGCTTTCGCCAGATGCCACGGGCAATCAAGACTATATGGCCATCGTTGTCACGAAAAAAGAACTTGATTACGACGCGTTAAATAAAAAAGTATCTGCTGCCAAAGGCGATTACCTTGCCGCCTTCAAATCGGCATTAGGCAGGAGTTTGGCAACAAAAGTGACCTTCAAAGCAGAAAACGGCATGATGCACTTTACTGCCGAAGACAAAGAAGAAGAAGCTGCCGTCGTAATTGTTGTCGAAATA
>JBEEMU010000039.1:0-6399 GCA_041192485.1 Bacteroidota bacterium
GATTTTTTAGCTAAACTTTGCAAAATCAGGCAGTTTAGAACGAACTATTGGCAGGCGCTGACAGGGCTTAATGAAGTGAATTTGATTTGTGTGGCTACCGAAGCCTTTTTTACTCAACCGCAACGCATGAGCGAAACATTGCCAACTGTTTTCCAATTTCTTTCGGAAATGCTCAACCAAGACCCCCGCAAAGATACCTATCCGCTGCTGCACCCCGTAACAAACTGGTAGTGCTGCACTTCTGCGGCTTTCTTTCTCTTTCTCTCTTTGCTTCGTAACAAAAAAATTAACCTATAATTCTAGGTTTAAAAAACGCCCTGTGTGGCTTTTCGGGTGTTTTGCTACGGCTTCGGGAGTGCCAGCGCAAACGATTTTACCGCCGCCCGAACCGCCTTCGGGGCCTACATCTATCACATAATCGGCAATTTTAACCACGTCCATATTATGCTCAATGACCAAAACGGTATTGCCTTTCTCAACTATTTTCTGTAGAACGGCGAGCAGAACGCGCACGTCTTCAAAGTGCAAACCAGTTGTAGGTTCGTCTAGAATATAAATAGTGTTACCCGTGTCTTTTTTAGAAAGCTCTTCGGCTAATTTCACGCGCTGCGCTTCGCCGCCCGACAGCGTTGTTGCTTGTTGCCCAAGCGTGATGTAGCCCAAACCAACGTCTTTTAGGGTTTGTACTTTGCGTAAAATTTTAGGAATGCCCACGAAAAAATCGACGGATTCTTCCACCGTCAGCTCTAAAATATCGCCAATGCTTTTGCCGCGATAGCGCACTTCTAAGGTTTCGCGGTTATAGCGTCGGCCATTGCAGGCTTCGCAAAGCACCTGCACGTCGGGCAGAAAATTCATTTCTATCACGCGCATTCCGCCGCCTTCGCAGGTTTCGCAGCGGCCGCCTTTCACATTAAACGAAAAACGCCCCGACTTATAGCCGCGAATTTTGGCTTCGGGCATTTCGGCAAAAATAGCTCGAATATCGGTGAAAACGCCCGTGTAAGTTACGGGGTTTGAGCGGGGAGTGCGTCCTATCGGCGACTGGTCAATTTCTATCACTTTGTCCACCAAATCCAAGCCTTCTATCGTTTTATAAGCCAATGGTTTCTGGCGGCTTTTATAAAAATGCTGCCGCAAAATAGGGTATAAGGTATCGTTTATGAGCGTACTTTTGCCGCTACCGCTCACGCCCGTCACCACCGTAAACGTGCCGAGCGGTATTTTAACCGCCACATTTTGCAAATTATTGCCCGTGCAGCCTTCCAAGCTCAAAAATTTGCCATTTCCTTTTCGGCGCAATGTTGGTATTTCTACTTTCAAGCGGCCTGCCAAATAATCGGCGGTGGTGGAGTTGCGCGTCAAAAAATCATTTGGCGTGCCTTCGCCGACTACTTTGCCGCCGTGTTTGCCTGCGCCTGGCCCCAAATCGAACAAATAATCGGCGGCAAGCATAATATCTTTATCGTGTTCCACCACCAAAACAGTGTTGCCAATAGCGGCGAGTTCTTTGAGTGCGGCGATGAGTTTTTCATTGTCGCGCTGATGCAGCCCGATGCTCGGCTCGTCTAAAATATAAGTTACGCCCGTTAGCTGCGAACCGATTTGCGTGGCCAAGCGAATGCGCTGCGATTCGCCGCCGCTTAGAGTTCCTGCTTGTCGCGAAAGGCTCAAATAATCCAAGCCGACGTGCAGCAAAAAGTCAATGCGCATTTCCAACTCTTTAAAAATCTCCTTTCCAATCGATTTTTGTCGCTCTGTAAGACGTGTTTCCACCGAGGTTACCCAATTTTGCAGGGTTTGAAGGTCATAATTGGCGAGTTCGGCAATGTGTTTTTCATCTATTTTGAAAAATAAACTCTCTTTGCGCAAGCGCGTTCCGCGGCAATCGGGACATGGCACAACCGACATAAAATCGGCGGCCCAATCGCGCACTTTATCGCTTTCCGAGCTTTCATACCAGCGTTTTAGCGAACGAAGCAAACCCGTTTCCAACATATTCATCGTTTGATGTGGGTTGTATTCGGCGGCGATAAGTTTAATATCCGTTTTGTCCTTCAAGCCGTGCAGAATAATGGACATCGCCTCTTCGGGAATATCTTTTATTGGCGTTTTGAAATCAAATTTGAATTTTTTACACAAAATTTTCAAATTTTCAAACACTTGATTGCTCCTAACTTCGCCTAACGGCACAATGCCTGCATCGTTTATAGTTTTCGTATAGTCGGGTATAATTGCCTGCATATCAGGCTCATAAGCCACGCCAAGCCCTTTGCAACACGCACAATAGCCATAAGGTGAATTGAATGAAAACGAATTAGGCGAGGGTTCTTCGTAAGAAATACCCGTGTCTTCGCACATCAAAGTGCGGCTATACGACTTTGTAATATTTGTTTCATAATCTAAAATCATCACCAAGCCGTCGCCTGTGCGCAAGGCGGTTTGCAGGCTCTCATGAAGGCGGCCTAAGCGGTCTTCGCCCATGCGCAACCTATCAATCAGCACTTCAATATCGTGGGTGACATAGCGGTCGAAAGACAGTCCAGACTCTAAGTCGTGAAACTCGCCATCACAGCGAACACGAGTATAACCCAACTTGCGCTGCGCCTCCATCAGTTCGCGGTAATGCCCCTTTCGTCCGCGCACAATCGGCGCAAGTATCGCAATTTTTTTTCCTTCAAAATGCGTTTTAATATGGTCGATAATTTGCTCATCACTGTATCGTACCATTTTTTTGCCCGTATTATACGAATAAGCATCGGCCGTGCGAGCATAAAGCAAGCGGAGGAAATCGTATAATTCGGTAATTGTGCCGACCGTTGAGCGCGGATTGCTGCCTACTGTTTTTTGTTCGATAGAAATAACAGGGCTTAAACCCGTGATAAGCTCCACGTCGGGGCGTTCCATTTCGCCGATAAATTGCCGTGCATACGCGCCGAAAGTTTCCATATAGCGGCGTTGCCCTTCGGCATAAATCGTATCGAAGGCTAACGACGATTTGCCGCTACCCGAAATACCCGTAATCACCACTAATTTATTGCGCGGTATTTTCACCGAAATATCCTGCAAATTATGCACTCGCGAGCCTATTACTTCCAAAAACAGCTCTTCATCTACCGTTTCTGGAGCTAATTGCGGCGTTTTTTTCGCCACTTGTGGCGCGTTTTCTGTCAATTGCAGGGCATCATTTGCCTGTTTTGTTATTTTTTTTGCCATAATTTTAGTATCCGTTTGCGTACCGCAAAAATACGATTATCCGTTTGCGTACCGCAAAAAGACGATTATCCATTTGTGTACCGCAAAAAGACGATTATCCATTTGTGTACCGCAAAAATACGATTAATTACTCAACAAAAAGAAACAAAATGTTTAATTTTTCTTATACTAATTTTTTTTGGTGGAAATGCTGCTTTTTACCTTTTTTAGGTGGCTCTGAACGACGTAAGTTGGTTTTGAACCACATAAGTTGGTTTTGAACCACATAAGTTGGTTTTGAACGACGTAAGTTGGTTTTGAACGACGTAAGGCACATAAGAAACACATAAGATGTGGGTACTAAAAACTTACGGAATTATCGGGTAGTTGGCTAAAATAGTTACATAAGGAATAGTAGAGTATAAATAATCACGGTTTTGAAGCCTATTAAATAGTACGTTCTGTGCAAGCGATAACCGTGTTTATTCAGCCGCAGGCACTTAGGAATGAGTAAAAAAATTTTCCCATTCCTAAGTGCTAAAACCGAAGTCCGCCGCCGAAGCCGAAATAAACGGCACTAATATCGTGCGCTTTGAGGTAGATATTTAAGAAAGGTTGGGTGGTTTTTTCGGGTAAAAAGTAGTATCGCCAGCTTATTTTTTCATAAACTGGTGGGGCATTGGTGCCGCTTACAAGATAAACGCCTACCGACGTACTAAATGCGAACTGCCCAAATTGAAATTCGTCGCCGACTTCGACGGAATAGCGCGAGCCATAGTTGATAGCTAACTCTTCGCTTAAATGTTCGGGCATGACGTTTCTTGCCCATTTATAACGCGATTCGCTAAACTCGTATTCTGCTAAGGCGAATAAATGGTGTGTGATGTTCAAGTCGTACATTGCGCCTGCTGTTCCAATCAGATAGGCGTATCGCGGCCCGCCAAATGCGATAGCTTCCTCTACGGCATAGTTGGCACTAAACAAGCCGTGCCAACGTGGGTTTTTCAAAAAGGCTTTGTTTTCGGCGTATTTTCCAATTGCTTTTGGCGTGTAGCGCAGCGATAGGAAGGGCGCAAGCGCGTTGATGCCCAAATTAGGCAGCTGCGAGGAGCCGTTGGAAAAGTGGGTGAAACTGCCGCCTGCCATCAACTCCAAATTTGGCGTAAGCCGAAAGCCCACACCCGCACGGGCAGCCGTCACATTATTCCAGTCGCGTCCAATCGCATTATTCAAGGGGTTAGAAACGGCGTTGTAGTATTTGGTAAGATAAGCCAGCCCGAAGCCAAGTCGAAAAAACGAATAAAAACGCCGTCCGCGCCAGCGATTAGAGAAGCTAAGGCTTGGGAACACACCGATAGCTTGCCCAAAAATGTCGGGGTCGCCAAAATCGGCGTAAATTAGGTGTGCGCCGATGATGGGGTAGCGGTGTGTGGTGTGCCAGCTTTCTGCGCCTGCGGTCTGCCATTCGTAGCTCAATTCTGTTAGGCTCGTGATGCCGCGAATAGGGGCTTTAAAGTTGGGTGTATGTTTGTATATTTGCCCGATGCCGAGGCTTAATTCTGCCGAAGAAACAGTTTCGCTTTGCGCAAATAACGCATTATTGCCACAAAAATTGCCACAAAAAAAGATGCCGCAAAGAGAAATGTAAAAAAAGGCGACTCGTTTTATTGGAAACATGGCCGATAAGTATGTAGTCTTAGATGTAGAAAATAGGAGATATACTACTGAAAATCAATTAGTTGTAATTTTATAGAAGGGCTTATGCGATAGTTGAAGCCTCGTTCTTTAAATTAAAAAAAGGGCGCAGCTTGTGCAGCCGCTCCCTTATACTGATAATATTTATTAGTGGTTTTTGATGTGATTTTAACGGTTTAGCCTTTCGGTGCAAACAGGTCAGATTTGGTAATTTCTGATAGTTTAAACACTTGCTTGTTGAATACTGGGCTTACGGTAAACCACAATTTTCCTTTGCCATCATTTTCTAAATGATAGATTTCGATGCCTTCGGGGCAACTAAATGTGCGTGTGTTGCCTTTTTTTATCGTTTCCACACTTCCTCCCATAAAATACTGATAATCGGCATTGGTATCATTGATGATACTAAACTCGGCATACACTCGTTTAGAGCCTCCTTTTGGAGTGTCGATGAAAATAGAGCAGGAGGGAGCAGCAGCAGGATTACTACTATACAATAGTGGTTTTGCAGATACACTTGCAGCGCCTGTACAGTAAAAAGCCAACGTAAGTAAAAATAAAATAAACTGGCTGTGTTGGAGTCTCATAATAAAGTAAGTGGGTTAAATAAAAAATGATGTTCTTGGTAATGGTATTATGTGATACTTGAATTACGACACAAAAATAGGGTAAATAATCCACATTGACCGTTTTTCGAATGTAATATTTTACTTAACATTCTGATTTTCAAATATAAAAGTATTAGATTTAGTTTCTCATAGTTATACGCAAAGCCAAATAAAATATGGCTTTACGCTGAATTGTGACCCATTTTTACTAGTTAAAATTGCATTTTTCCGTACCTTTTTTCATGCAAATTATCTGTAATATCAATAGTTGTTTTTACAAATAAATGAAACTTCGAGGGCTTGTTTTTGGGCATTAGCACAAAAAAGCACCTAAATGCTACTTTCGTAAAGTAGTCATTTAGATGCTTTTGAGAACGTTAGAAATGAAAATTCAGCCGCTCTTTTGTCTGTTGTTTAATGGTGTTTTTTACCATGATGTGCGGCAGCCTTATGCGCAGGTGCAGCCGTTTTTTGTTTAGCAAGGGCTGCCAAACTATCCGCTTTCATTTTCGCATCAGCTTTTATTTTAGTGCTGTCTGCAACTGCGGCTTGGGGTTCTTCGTGTTGGAAAAACTTGCACGATGACGCGCCCAACATTATTACGAGAAAAAATAAAACTATTTTATTCATATTGTTTATAACAAGGTAGAAAGTGAAATAAAATTTTGTATATTAATTATATTGCAAAAATAGTACAAAAAAATGAGATTTCGTAAAATTAACAAAAAATTAAGATTTATTTAACTTTTACCTGTGGAAACGAGCGTTTTTAGCGATAGAGAAGACACTCAATGAGTAGTTGATTGCCCGTTATTCGTTGTTGGTTGTCCGTTTGTTTCCTCCATCTTTATTTTTAATCAACGGATAATGCTGGTATCAACCCACGAGTAAACACTTCTTT
>JBEEMU010000040.1:0-3747 GCA_041192485.1 Bacteroidota bacterium
CTTTCAATTTTACTTGAATGGTATCGATAATCGTGCAACCTGCATAAGTTGCCGAAACGGTGTAAGTGCCTGCTTGATTTATTTGTATGCTACTACTCTGCGTACCATTATTCCATTCATAATCTGTAAACCCTTGATTTGCAGTTAGTTGCAAGGGGAAATTATTGGCACAAATAGCGGTGTCTTTGTGTAATAATGCTTCTTCGTTTTCCATCGGGATAACGAAAACGTTGTCGATGAAGTAGTAGCACATCGGATATATACTATGTGGGTTGTGATAAATATCTATAATATCTGTCTGCATATTTGGTTTAAAATTACCGAGTGTAAGCCATTTTTCGCCGCCTTGTGCAGTCACAATACCAATAATAGGTGTCCAGTTTAGTGTATCTGTGATATAATTATTCGCTGATACTTGTGGAGTGTCTATTATTAAAGAGCTGGCAAAAGGGTCTATATTGTCATTATGTGGCCGAACTTTCGAAAGCAATAAAGATAAGTCTTTTGTAGCTCGAACATCTACATTTGTCTTGTTAGGGTCAAATGCCAAATTTGCATACATTCCCACACAGTATTTTTTATTTTTTTTCAATTGCTTGCGCAATTTTGTTTGCACATATTCGCGATACTCTCCCGAATCGGCAGGGTTGCTTGCAAATATACCAATAAATGCACTACCACTACCATAAGCGTATTGAAAAGAAAACGTATTATCTGGCACACTATAATAATTTACGCCTAATGGAGGTATCTGAAAACATACGTTAAAATAATCAGAAGTAGGAAATGTTGCAGGAGAATACCAATATTTTAAGACTGGCGGGTTTGTTTGATTAGTATCGATAGGGTCTGTATTATAATTACAATAATTAAGGTCTTCAAAACTATAGTTATTTACTAAATTCCAAGGCGCGTTTTGCGCATTAGTCTGAAAACTTAAAATTGTTAAGGCTATTGATGTTATTATATTTTTCATCTTTTCATTTCTATTAAAACACCATGCCGACTCAACGATATGTTGAACCAGCATGGTATAAGAAAGTGTTTACCTAATTTATTTTAATAAACTTTTGAGTAATACTACTGTCATCTTGTTGCAAATGCACCAAATAAACCCCATTTGGTAAATCGCTAATATTTTGCTCAAATGAATTACGTCCAACGATAATATCAACCGAACTATATTTATTTATTTTGCCGTCGATAGACATAATATTCAGTAAACCCCTGCATTGTTTTTCTGCTGCAAATTCTATACTAATTTGATTGGTAGCAGGATTTGGATAAACTACTAATTTTTCTGTATTTAGTTTAGCTTCTATTTCATCTAACTCGTATATACTTTTGCCGCCAAGCCGCCAATTTGGTTGATTAGGTATAATTTTAAAAAAGCCTTTTGTAGCGTCAGATTCCCATGTTTTACCACAAACATCTGTTACAAATAACTTGGCTTGAAATTTATGACCGTCAAAAGCCATTCCATTCCCTGGTGGACGCATTGCGTCCGTAAAAGCAAATTGATTATAAGGGGCAGTAGGACTAAAATGGCAGTAAAGTTCGTTAATAAAAATCCCTCCCGAAGGAAATACGTTTCCTCCAGTTGTTTGTCCTACTAACATTTTAGTGGGTGTTTCTCGCCAAATCTCTACCCGATAAGACTGCATTCCGCCCATGACATTACTTAAGGCAAAGCCACTCAAGGTCATATAATTTGCCCCTACCCAGATTGGATTATTCAAGGTACCTCCATTGCCTAACCATCCGTCTGCATCTGAACAAGAGTTACCCGCGGGAGAAGTATAAAGCTCCCCTTCGGGATTCGTTGTGCAAGATGTTGCAGTAACAGGTGTATAAGCATCGGCATTGGTGCCTCCGCGAAATCCGAAGTTTACGCTCGCCGTACCAGGCGATGGTTGTATTTCTAAATATTGGTAAGTAGTCCAGTTAGACCAGCCAATAGCCGTTTGGACTTGCATCTCCAAAGAATAAAAATTAGTGCCACTATTGCCAATAATACCACTCAAATTATAAGTTCGATTAGCCGTAGGTGTAAAAACCTGCGTTTCATTACCCGCCCCCGAAGAGTTTATCATTGGAGCATTAATATATTCGTATAGTAAAGGGCGGTAGCGAAATTTAACACCTGTAATAGGCGAACAAGCAGGTACTGTTGATACATCAACCACATTTATTGGCGTATTCGCTTCACAAAGCTTGACGGTATAAAATTTACTAAGTTTTAATACGCCTCCTGTAAGGTTAAACGCAGAAACGGCTTTCGGAGCTATAGTAAAGTTAGCAGACTTCGTATAGATGATATCAGGCGAAATATTGCAAGCTGTACTTGCTCCAAATTTTGCCTCAACAGAAATACTATAAGTTTGACCTGCCGCAAAGTTAGTATATTGAGCTGATGAAATCGTATAATTCGTGAAATTTCCCGACTGCCATCCGCTATTATACAGCATTTGAGAAGTATTATCATACAGTTTTATCCGATAATACTGTACTTCAGCATTAGGATATGAACGACTAATAGTTATAGAGGTAAGAGGAGGTGCACATAAATTAGAGGAAGGATTGATACCAAACTGAACACCTCTATCGCCATCATTTACTTGAAATCGCAACCTACGAGTAGTATAGTCATAGTGTCCTGTAAAAATATTGAGATTTATGCTACGATAAACCGCAATAAGAGCAACAAGACCAGGTGTAAGAAATGCAGGGTGGCGTGTATAAGTATTACCACCTTGTCCCTGTCCACAAGCACCTGGATTGGTTGAGTTAGCCATATCAATGCTGTTTGGCGGGTCAGACTCAAAATGATCAAGTTGCCAAGTATTTGACCAAAAAGTATTTAGATTTGGCTCCGTTAAACAAACGTCTGATGCAGCTCCAGGACAAATTGGAATGATATCGCTGCCAGACGAAGGTAAATTGCACGGATTACACGATTGCCCTGCAATAGAAGGCAAAGACCAAACATCCTGCGCCGCAGCGCGTTGGCTGCTACCAGCCATAATGCTACCAATGAGTAGCGAGATAAAAAGTATTTTCTTCATAATAAGAAAACAGAGAGTTAGATTGTTTTAAAAAATTGCCTACTTTTTGGTGTTGGCATAGGGTTTCGGCATTCGCCCCATGCTTCAACTTGCGCAAGTGTGAAGAAAAAATAGTGTAAACCAGCCGTCACGCCCATACAAGAGGCATTTACGGAAGTTTACGATTATAAGTTACCAACACCTACTAACAACACAGAAAATAGGTGTCGGTAACTTACGGTTTATAAATTTGTTCTTCTACCATTCCTTTTTTGCAAAAAAGCGTCAAATAAGTCTTAGGGGTAACGCAAAAAGTAACCTCCCCATTTTACTCGTATTTTGCAGCAATACTGCGTTGCTCAAAACGTAACGTAGCTCTGCTACGCCCCGTTTCTCTCGCCTTGTCTTGCCACAAAATTCTTCGGAAAATTTGGGCAGGCTATTTATTGCCTCACCCCTTGCTTTTTGCATCATATTTTTTGTAAAATCAAAAAAGCAGAAAAAAACAAATCCGCATCAATATCTTGAAAAGATATTAAAGCAATAGGTTGTTTCAGCTTGTGATGATTTTAAAAAGGGAATGTCTTGCCGTTTGGCAATCCTCAAAACGATTGTTTAGTAGCAATCGAGCGGGGGGGTAATATACGCAAAATTTGGTTAAATAATAGCATAGTAGTATAGGTGGAGTTGTTAATAATTGATT
>JBEEMU010000041.1:0-2928 GCA_041192485.1 Bacteroidota bacterium
TTATTGAGCAAGTTCCGCAGTTTTTCCTTTGCCAAAATAAGCTGCGATTTCGAGGTATTGATACTAATATTGAGCTGTTCGGCAATTTCGCGATGCTTAAAGCCTTCAATGACAAACAAGTTAAAAACAGTTCGGTAGCCCGTTGGCAGTTTGTCTAATAAGCCCAAAATATCTTGCCCTGCGAGTTGTTCGGCGATATTGAGCGCGTCATCTTCGATGCCGTGGAAGCGGTCGTCGAGTTCGGCGGTGAGGCGGAAATTAGTTTGCTTTCGCAAAAACATCAAACATTCATTGACCACAATACGGCGCATCCAGCCCTCAAAACTGCCTTCGCCTTTGTAGGAGCCGATGTTGGCAATTGCTTTGTAAAGAGCTTCTATCAGAATATCCTCCGCGTCTTCGCGCTGCTTGATATACCGCTTACACACCCCGAAAAACTTGGGCGAGTAGCGTTCAAACAGCAGTTTTTGCGCAATTCGATTGTCCTTGCGGCAACCGTCGATGAGTTCTAACTCGGTCAAATTTGTGGTTTTTGAAAATAAGTTAATAAATGTGAAGCACTATCGTAAACCTGTAAAATCAATCACATTTTTTTACGATTTATTTTATTATCGTACACGAGGCTTGCCCAACAATGCCGTATATATTTCTATCATTGAGCGTATCTATTTCGATGTAATGAATGTTGCCAACGTTCCTTTTTTCTATCTTGCTACAAGTTGCAAAGGCAATATTATCATATTTATCAACGGCCGAGCTGTCTTTATAAACATCAATAGATAGTCTAATATCTTCTTTTACATCGGAGTCATAATTTAACGAAAAATAGCCATTTTTATCTATGTATGCTGAAACCAATTTGAAATTATTGCCTTCAAGGACATAGGTAAAAACCTCAATTTGCGGATTTTCAAACGGTTTTCCAGTCTGTTTATTTATTAATATACCGCGTATCTTTTTTTCATCTTTCAATTTATTGCCCAAATTAGTCTTCAAATTATTGTCCAAATTATTGTTCAAGTCGTTAAAAACAGTTGAAGGCATTATTTTTGATTCTTGTACTTCCCCTTCGCAATGGTTTGGGGTTTCTTGACACCCTTCAAACGCCTGTACTAACAGCAATGTTCCCGCAATGCCTGCCGCGTATTTCAAAAAGTTTGACGCTTTTTCTGGTTTGTAATAGTTATACGTTTCGGCGATTTGCGTGTTTGAAAATCGCCCACAAGTGTTTGCATTTTCGGGTTTACCCAAAAACTGCCCGATTTCGTAATTGCTGTAACCCGTAAAATCAATCACATTTTTTTGGCACGAGCCGCAAAATTTGCCTTGCTCGCTCTTCGTCATCGCGCCCCAGTTTTCCTGACACGGTTCAGCTATTTCTATTTTGAATTTCGACATGGAATTTTTTTATGATGATTGATTTTAAATAAACAGAGCCGTTAGGGTGTACAGGATTTAACACGGATTTCACAGATTTGTCGTGGATTGACACGGATTTTATGGTTATTTTTTAGCTTAAAAAAGATTAAAACGGATTACTATTCCCATTAGGGCGATAGATTAAAACACATAAGAAACTATTTTGAACCACATAAGGCATCTAAGAACCACCTAAGAAGGTTAGTCACATATTTAGATAGATGTAAAAAAGCACTATTTTGGTGCGAAAGGTACGGTTTTTTTTTAATTTTCAGAAAATAAATTATATAAACGATTTTTTACGTTGTGTATTTTAGAAATTGCCGTACTTTTGTGCGTTCTGAAGATACAAAGTAGTAATTTTTAAAAAAAGCTATTTATTACATCATAATTTTAACCACCATAATTTAATAGTTGTGCGACTAATATCCTCTTTTCTTGTCATTTTGTGTTGCCTTTCGGCAAATGCGGCTACGATTATCGGACATATCGATAATCCGACAAAAAACAAAATACGGCTTTCGTTTGTGGAAAATCCACTCAACGGCGACGAGTCTATCTACGAAGCCGATGTTGATGCGTCAGGCGAGTTCATCTTCAGCATTCACCCTGTTGCGCCTATTTTGGCTACCCTGCAATATAATAGCCAAGAATTGCAATTATTTCTTACGCCCGACATTTTTTTGGGCATGAATTTTAATAGCGCAAATTTCCCGCAAAAAGTCATTTACGACGGACCCGGAGGCAATGACAATAATTATATGGCGGATTATACGGAAAAGGTGGGCATGGTAAATCGATTTTCGGGCATGGTCGTCGATGGTATGATTATACCTGACACTATATATGAGGTCATGCAACATGCGCTGCCCGAAAAATTTATGGAATATGCCACCATTCAGCAGGCAAATGAAGAGCGTCGCCATTTCCGCGATAGTGCCGTTTTTCAAGCCTCCGCTCAATTAAGCGACTATATGCACGCCTATATCAGCTATCGCTGGGCAAGTTACCGCTTGATTTTTAGCAAAGCAACCAAAAATGCGATGCCCGACAGTTATTATAATTTTTTAGGTGCAATAAAAATAGACCAAGCGAAAGCCTTACTAAATAATAGTTATAGCGGATTTATCGACCAATATATGGAATACGCCTACCGAACGATTAAAAGCGATACCGTGAGTTATATGCTAAATAATGGGAGTAAGTTCGCCGCATTTGCCATAAAAATGGACATTGCAAAAGGCGTAAATATCGCTCTTAGCACCGAATCTCGCGAATTTGTACAAGGGCAACTGCTTTTATACGAACTAAGCATCGATAAACAAAATATTGCAAAAATAGTCCCTTTTTACAAAGATTATATGGAATATACAGAAAACGAACAATATAAAAAATCGGTAAAAGCGGTGTATGACAAAGTATTGAAATTGTCTGAATCGCAGCCCGCACCCGAATTTAATTTGGTGGATAGCTCGGGCGCGTCGGTTAGTTTGGCGCAGTTTAAAGGAA
>JBEEMU010000042.1:0-4774 GCA_041192485.1 Bacteroidota bacterium
TTTACCGCCTGTTTGTTCATCTCGTAGTCGTGCGCCAGCTCCGCCATGCGGTTCGCCGATTCCGTCACTTTCGCATTGTTTTCCACAACGGCGCGTTGCTGCTCGCCCGTGAGTTTGCTTAGGGCTTCCATGCCTGTTGCGTCGCGGAAGAGGTTGCTGTTGCCGAGTATGCCGCTTAGGGCGTTCATGCCTTGCGGGTCGGGTGCGGCAGGCGCGTTTTGTATGTTTACGATGGGTTGCGGCATGTCTTTCGCGGTCATATTCGGCGGAGCTTGGTAGCGGCTGCTTGTATCGAGCGGGTTGATGCCTGTTGGCTCGTCTGCCGTGAATTTTGTCCAGTCTTGCGCACGCGTGTCGTCTATTAGCTCGGCGGCGTTGCAGGCTCCGAGTATTGCGTCGGCAAATACGCCTGGCGTAGGCACACTGATGCCGAAGCCTTCGGGCGGCGTGACAGGGTGGTAATAATCCGTCAAACTCACATCAGCTTCAAACACAGGGTTCAAACGCAAGCCTTTTGCTACGGGGAATACTAAGCTGTTGCCTACGATGTCTATCAAATTGTTTTCTACGATAGAAGCCACGCTTACCCAGTCGTAGCCGCCGCGGTCGTTTGGCAAATTATACGCCATACCGTCTAAGAGATTATAGCGGCGGTAATCGTCCAAATTGCGCCAAATTGCGGCGTGGTAATACTCTGTGTGTTCGTTCAAGTGGCGCAATAGGCCACGCACGGCGCGTAGGTCGAGGTTTGTTTGCGTTTCGGTTTGTGTATTCGTGCCGATGCTTCCTGTTGCGCTCGGTTTCTCCACGACGCTTGAAAACCAAGTATAGTCCGCCGTCCCAGATGTATCTAATACGGCATTGATGGCCGGTTTGTCTAATAAAACAAGGTTCGGATAACTTGCTGTTGTAGCCGTTATTTTTAAGGCTTTTAGTTCGGCTCCCGAATATGTTTCTAGGTTATTTTTCACGCTTATTGTAAATCCGCTCAAATCCGAACATTTTATGCTTGCTCCTTGCGGCAAGCGGAAAGTTAATCGCACGTTCAATACATTTCCTGCCACATAGCCGCTTAAAAGCTCTGCTTGTATTGCGATAGGTGCCGTCGACGAATTTGTATAATTAAGCGTTATGGCTAATTTTTTAACAAAAAGTTCGGCAATTTTTGGTGCTGTTCTGGTTTTAAAAGCATCGCCAGCCGCTTGCAGGCCGTCTAACTCGTCCCAGTCCACAAACTGACCGCCTTCGGGTGTGAGTATGGCATCGTATTTTCCCGATTTTGCTTTATCCAATTGACTCGTTATCAGCCAGCCGTGGTCTTCGCGTTCGCGTTTGGTTATAACCGAACTATTGAGGTGAATGGTTAATTTGAAATCGCCTGTAATGGTGCGAATAGACTCCTCTATCGGCGTAAGTATCGGCACTGCCGCGCCCGTTAGCGAAACGCCCTTATCAATCATGTGGTCTTTATTAAATTTTAAGTTGGAGAAAGTAAAGTATCGGAAAAACCTTATCACATAAGGTTTTCAGCCGAAATAGGCTTGCAAAAGGTCAAATAGAATGACCCTTAAAAGGGTCAAATATGAATAGCCGTAGGTACAACCTACGGAGTTGAAAAGCGTGTTTTCAGCACCCTAAAAGGGTTCAACCTGTAAAATCAGCTTAAAAATAGAAGTTGAACCCACAGACGCTTAGGAATAGGTAAAAGATAACTTGGTTAGTTTTACTCGCGTTCGTAGCGCGTTCACGTCAATAAAATGCAATTTTGGATTGCATTTTATTTTGTTCATAACCCGAATGCCCTATCGGGTGTTCACTACAAGAAAAGCAAGTTTGGCTTGCTTTTATTTTGTTCCTGTTAAATTTTTTGTACAACGCGCTGCGTTGAACTCAAAATTTGCCTTGCTTCGTGCCAAAATCCTTCGCAAAACCTGCCCAAGTTATCATTTACACGTTCCTTATTTACGGCCTACTAAGGTCTATTTTTTTAGCAAAGAAGCGAATGGCAGTGTCGACTTTTTATCATTTTCTTGTAAGAGAGGATTATAAATAAGAATATCCTTTCCGTTATCGGCGCTGATGGCGAAGGGCGCGGTTTGAATGATCCGCATTCTATATTTTCGCCCCGAAAAAACGGTTGGCGCAAGAGTAATCGGTATTTCGGCGAAAAGCGGATTATTGACAAAACCGATGATATTGGGCAGCGAGTCGATGGTTGTGGTGGCAAAATAGCCGTTTTCGTCGGAAAGTTGCACCAAGAAAAAACAGTCTTTTTTATACGAACTTGCGCCGTCTATCAGAATGTTTTGCGTGCTGGGCTGCCCTTTGCGAATGTCAATTTGTGGGGCAACTTTTTTTATAAAAACAGGCGACGTTTTTTGCAACTCTTTGGTATTCAATACTTTAACAGATTGTGAGCTTATGCAATACTCGCCCGTTTTTTGAGCTGTGGCAAAAACAAGCTGCTCATCGCGCACTTTGTACATCACCGAATACAAGCCTGCCGAGGGAACAGCACCCGGCGTGAAAAACCATTTGCCGCCTGCGCCCGTTACGCCTATGCCTTCATATATGCCATTGTCGGGCGAGCCTTTCGGCAATTCTATTGGCTTATTATAATCTTCCGAAATGCCGCTTAGGCGAAACGGCATATTTTGCTCGACACCGACCGAATAACGCGCCGTTTCGGAATAAGCGGTGCAGCCTTCGAAGCTAATTAGGCAGCGAAATTGACGGCCAACGCCGTCGCTCGACGTAAATTGCGGTGTTGTATGCAGTACAGCTGTTTTTTCGCCTTTAAACGCCACATTTTCCGTCATCGTCGTCCAAGCGCGTTTGCCTGCTCGTGTTTGCCACTCATAGCTATACATTTTACTAACAGGCGACACCTCGAAACGCGCACCAATAGGCGAGCTATTGCACACCAATTTACTTTGTGGGTGTTTGTAAATACTGAGCGATTGCGGTGTTGTAAAGCTGCCGAGCGTCGTCACCTGCCCTTGTTTATTGCTCCAACGAAGCAATCGGCTATCGTGAAAAACCATCGATGCGCCTTCTTGTGCGCCGCCAAAACAGCTTGTAGGCGAAGGGCGAAGGGCGGCTTTCAACGACATTCGCGCCGCACAAGTCAGCATTGCCATTACGTCGCGCGTGCCGTCGGTACTGCTATTTAAGGTGTGCTGCAAACCTAATAAATGCCCGATTTCATGCAATATCGTGCAGTAAAAATCGCGTTTATTGACGGGCTTGTCTAAGGTTAAAGTGGTATCAACCCAGTAAGGAATTTTCCCCGCAATAAGCGTTGGCCGCACATTTATTTCTAAATTAGAGCGGATAGAAACATTTTTTTCAGTGCTTTCGCTCGCCGTTTTAAAAGGGCGCAAACTCGTGTAACTGTACATTTCGCGGTAAGCGTTGAAGCCGTCGTCGGAGAATGAAATAATGCGAATGTGCTTGTCAGTGTTATAAGGCTGCTGTATGAAATTTGGCGAAAGCCGAAGCTCAACGCCAGGCAAAAGCCGCTGCCAATGGCGAATAGCCGCCCCGATGGACTGAATCAAACTGTCGCGATAGCTTGGCAAATGTCCTGTTGTTAGTTTGTAAATAGTGGTTGTGTCTATCGCAAAAGTCAGCCCGCGGTCGCAGTGATAGTTGGCGAAATACCAGCGGTCTTTGGCGATTGTTTTTTTATCTAACCGCTCCGTGACCAACGAATACGGCACCACCAAAGAGGTTCGATTGTAATAAATGCGCTTTTTATCGGCTGTTTCTACCGACAAAGGCCCTGTGCCTGCGTGTTCCATGAAATAAGCGGTAACGATATTCGACGGCACTTTCATCTTTATTTCGCTCCGCGACCACGAAATAATATCCAACGAGTCGCAAGAATTAGTGTAAAACCGCTTATTGCAAAGCCCCATTTCGGCATTTGTAAAATAAACATTCCCTTTTTTTTGCCCAAAATCAACGTCTTTTCCCGCTCGAATAGTGAGAATATCGCCACTACCCGCCACCACCGAAGCAGGCGAGAAAGAAAACGATTCGGGAACGATTTCGGCGGTGTGTTTCAATCCGCCTTTTTGCGGAATAGGAAGTGCATTATCGGCAATTGCGAAATAATTATTGTATTCATAAAAGGTTTGACGAAATAGTTTTTCATCTAACGTCCATTTTTTTTGTTTTAAAAAGGCTCTAAATTCCTGTTTAGTCGAGTAAGAATGGCCATTGCTCGCTTCTGCGAAAATGGGTTGATGGGATTTGTGTAAAAAAATGCTTTCGGTAGCAAAATAGAGTGTTTGCCCTAAGTTAGCGGCAACTTCGGCGGATGGCATTTCGCCGCTTTCTTCGAATGCAAAATTCAAGAGCCGAAAACGCAGGGTATTTGCTTTGTCGAAAACGCTCGAATTGGCATCGGCCAATGTCCAAATTCCTAATTCTTCGTTGCAAAAAGGGAGTTCTGCATCGCTTGTCGCAAGGCTTGGTATCGCGAGCGAACCGTCGTCATAGCGCAGCACACGCCCTAACGGGCTAACGAGTTGAATAAAACGGGGAATTGTTGTTTGCAACGTATTTTCAAGAACCGTATTTTCAAGAACCGTATTTTCAAGCAACTTATTTTCAAGAACTTGCTGCACGGCAATGGTTTGCACCCGAAACGAATACGACGAATCGGAGAGAAGGCGCACATTTTGCGCTATAATTCGCCCAGCAACTACCGTTTGGGCAAACGAAGAAAAGCTGCACACAAGGGCAGCAAAAGAAAAGAGCAGGGTAC
>JBEEMU010000043.1:0-4173 GCA_041192485.1 Bacteroidota bacterium
GCCCTATTAATTCTTCCGTTTTTTAGGTTGGCGTGCGCTGCACCTTCCTGCTTGGTCGTATATTTCAATGCTACAAATATTTCGGTGCGCTGCACCTCGCAATCCGACAGGATTCAATGGATTGACTACTTAGAAACCTGCGAGATTTTTTTACAAAAAAACTACCTAAATGCGTTCATTCGCACACCTAAACCTACATAAGTCATACTCGATTGGTAATAAGGCAGCGGGTTTTTTTCCACTCGACGATTAAAGACCGCATCAACCCAGAGGTTGTGTCGCAGCATATAACTTGCCGTGAAAGTGAGCGAAAAAATATCGCTTTTAAAGCCCTGCCCTTGCACAACGCCATACGATTTCAGGTTGCCCGTAGAGGGGTCTATCGGTCGGTCGTAGTAGGAGCGCATCGGGTTTGCACCAAAACTCCCATTCGCGGTGTAATCTAAAAATGCCCCATTTGCGGTAAGCGAAACGCTGTCTTTGCCTACTTCTTGGAGCAAAACGGTCGTTTTTAAAAGTAAATTAGGAAGCGGTTGATACCGCAAAATACCGACAATTTCTTGGAAATTGGCTCCTAATGGGTGCGCCAATACTTGATTGTAGTTCGTGTAATCGGCATACGAATTATGGTGAGAATAGGTGTATGGCCGCGCCATATTATATTCAATTTGCGCGTCTAAATGGTCAATTTTGGCAATATCGATGTATTTAAGCCCTGCTTGAATGGCGTATTTGTTGCCCCACCAAGCTCTCGAATTTGTTATTTCATTTATTCGAAACTCGTCTAAAAGCACTTGCCCGTATAATTGGCAATGTTTTGCAAAATTAAATTTGGCATTTGCGCCAAGCAATACATTGTCGGGGCTACCAAGTGCGCCCTCCACCGTTCTATAAAAAATGATAGGATTTAGATATTGAAACTCGAAATGGTCTTTTCGCGAAAAAATGACGGCTTCATACACGCCAAGCGTTAAATTTTTGATAGGGCGATAGCTCAAATGGTGCGCTGCCATGTATTTTTTGCCAAGCAAACTATCTATTTTGCCCGTTGTTCCGATGTCGCGAGTGAGTTCGGCGAAAATATTTTGATAATCAAATTTCCAAACTTTGGTATTTAGTTTCAAATAAAAATAATTATTACCTTCGCTGGAAAGGAAAAGCGAGCGGTAGCCATCGCCAATAAAATTGCGTCCGTGGCCAAACTGCGCCCGAATATGCTTGCTTGCTTGTACGCCAACAACACCTTCACCATTCAAATAATCGTAGTCATCGGCAATAGATTTTAGTGTTTTGCTATCAAAGGCTTTATAATAGCCGTTGCCTGGAATGAATTTGCGCTCTTGTATGTCGCGCGTTCGCCACGCAGCGAAACGCGCTTGCTCATCAAATAGCGAGGTGCTTACCCACACTTTGCTATCGATGCCCATTTGCAAAAGCACCCCTTTCATGTTTTTATAATCGTAGCGAGCAGGCGATGTGCCGAGTTCTTGCCCTACTTCTACTTGCAGCGCAGGATTGATATTCATTGCAAAATGTGGCGCATTTACCTCAATTGCGTTTGCGGGTGTGCGGTATAAAAACGGAATTAGCGGCATCGGCGTTTTGCTTTTGACATAGCGCGGGTCGTCGGGGCATTTTTCGGTGGCTTTGTTCAAACTCAAATTATTATCCTTGTAAAAATAAGTCAAGTCGGCGCGGTCGCCTGCGGTCAAATCGCTCGACAATGCGGTATCTATTTTCTGTAGAAAATCGATAGCTTCTATCCGCGAAACGGCTTTTTGTGCTGTATGGAAATTAGGGTCTATCGCGCCGCTACTTTTTATATCGAGGCGGTCGATGGTGTGATAGGCAGGGCTTCCGAGCGGCAAATCGGTGTTTTGCGCCAAGCTATCGGTAGCAAAAGGGAAGATGAAAACAGCCATTTGCATAAGGAAAGAAGGGGAAATAAGTGGAGCCAGAATTTCGCGCAGGGTTTTGTTCAAAAACAAGGCAAATTTTGAGTTCAACGCAGCGCGTTGAGCGAAAAATTTAACGCATTTTTGGGGCAAAAGGCAAGCGAAATTGGTGCTACTTATTGCTGACGCTTTCCCAAAAAAACGCCACGAAAAAGCGGCAAATTGTTGACTTTGTACAGACATTTTGGTTGAATTGCGGTTTAAATAGGTTAGGAAATGTATATTTGTATATTAATGTAATTCTTTTTGGTTAAATACACGTTTTAGTAAAACACAGCTAACCTATAAAATTCTTTCGAATTTTATAGGTTAATTATGTTTAGAGATGCGTGATAAATTGACAGAATATCAAGTTGTTCGCTGTATTTTAAGCTTTGCCGGTTTTCAAAAGCTATAAGGTTTAAAATACAACCAACAACTATACACATATCTGTTTATTTATCAGAACTTAGTGTAGCGAAAACGTATTCGCGGTTCATGCGAGCAATGTTTTCCACCGAAATTTCTTTCGGACATTCGGCTTCGCAAGCGTATGTGTTGCTGCACATTCCGAATCCTTCCAAGTCCATTTGTTCCACCATTGCTTTCACGCGAGTTGCGCCCTCTACTTGCCCTTGCGGAAGCAAGGCTAAATGCGATACCTTTGCCGAAACGAAGAGCATTGCCGCTGCATTCGGGCAGGCTGCCACACACGCGCCGCACCCGATGCAGGCTGCCGCATCAAACGCCTTCGACGAATCGTCTTTATTGATAGGCGTTGCGTTGCCATCAACGGCACTACCCGTCGGCGCAGAAATATAGCCGCCCGACTGAATAATGCGGTCAAATGCGCTGCGGTCGACCACCAAATCTTTGATAAGCGGGAAGGCTTTTGCGCGAAACGGCTCAACGGTAATCGTGTCGCCGTCTTTGAAATGACGCATGTGCAGTTGGCAGGTTGTCGTGCCTTTCATCGGGCCGTGCGCTTGGCCATTGATGACCATGCTACACGTTCCGCAAATGCCTTCGCGACAGTCGTGTTCGAAGGCAACGGGTTGCTTTTTTTCGGCAACTAACTGCTCGTTCAACACGTCAAACATTTCCAAAAACGACATGTGTTCGTCGACGCTTGGCAGGGCGTAGGTTTCAAACGCGCCTTTCGCCTGGTTGTTCGGCTGTCGCCAAACTTTTAAATTAATACGCATCGTATTGATTTTTGGATTGATTTTTGCATTGATTTTTGCATTGATTTTTTTGGGTTTTACGAATTTATTTCGTTACGATACAAGACAGCATAAAAAGCAGCTAACAAAAGTAGCAATACGATAAAAATGCCTGCGATGGTTTCCATTTCCATGATAAAAATTGGTTGGTTTGTATTTATTATTTAATTGTGAAAATATGTTTTATAATTTTTTACAGTTCCTCTACTATTCATTCGTCTATTTCGCGGGTTTTTTTCATGAAATTTAAGCCGATACCGATGATTTTTTATTCAAATGCCGATATTTTGAAGCATAATCGCGCTTTTTGAGTTGTTCCATCGCTACTGCGCTCGATTTATTAAATTTAAATTCGAAAATATAAACGTGTGTTTCCGTCTGCACAACCGAATCGGCGCGTCCGCGCTTGGTATGCACTTCGCTTTCTATATTCAAACCCCTTTTTCAACCATTTTCCAACCATTTTCCAACCTTACCTAAAAGACCTATAAGCCGTTGTGTCGTTCAAAATCTGATGTTGTGTCTTATGCGGCTCAAAACCTTAGTACATAATATAATAACAAAACACTATTTTCGCTTAACTGTTTTCACCTTTTTCACTTTTGAGGTCACTCTTTCGTTTTTTTCTGCGGGTTTCTCCGTAACTACGGTTTTTACACGCGGCAATTGCGGTCGTGCTTTTGGTATAAACTTCGCTTTTGGCGTTTCTTTTTCCTTTACTAAGCTGGGTGTAGTATTCGGTTTTATTCCGCCTGTTGTGTGCAGCGGTGGGGTGGGTTTTACAGGATAGCCGGGCGAAGTTCCCATCTCAACGTCATTGTCAAAATCGTTCGGCACCTTCGCTGTATTCTTTGGTAAACTATCTTTTTTCGGCGGATTACCTTTTGGAACGATTCGGCAAACGGCTACTGCGCCTACGATTTTTGCGCCTTTGCCAGTTTGCGCTTCGGCGCGTAAAATACTTAGACTGGCAATGACTGCCGCCGTGAGAAACGGTCGGTAATATTGCCTAAAAA
>JBEEMU010000044.1:0-6898 GCA_041192485.1 Bacteroidota bacterium
AAAAAAGAAATTGGGCGGAAGAAATAATCGCTTTCGCGCAAAAAATTCGGCTTTTGATAACCCAATAATATTTCGCGTAAATTATACAAACGGTCGTTATCCGCTTTTATAACATCATTTACGGCGTGTTCCATTTCGCGATAAGTGCGGTCGTCGAATAAAATATCCAAGCCGATTTTGCCATCAGAAAGCCATTCGGGGAGGTCTTTGCTGTATAAAATGACCTTCATGCGGTTTTTATCCACAAAATGCACGACACCTTTTTCATCGCTATCTACCTCGCCATTCGCATCTTTCGTGGTAAATAATCGCACGACATTGCCTGCTCGAAACCGATGCGGCTTGTTCAATTCGCGGGTGCGCTCTACAATGACATACCCAAATTCGCCCAAAGCAAAACCCTGTTCCACGATAGTTAGCGGATGCCAAGCCACTCCTTTTTCGCGGCGTTGCGGCAGCGAAAGGCTCGCAACCTGCTGTTCATACTGTTTTATCTCTTCTTCGCGCTCGATGTGCAATAAAGACAAATGCGCTTGCAATTCTGCAACTGATTTTTTCATATTAAAAACTGAATAATGGCATTTGCAGCACGTTGCGACGCGCCTTCGTTGCCTAATAATTGCCGCAAATCGGCATAGCCTGCCTCTAAATTTCGGCGATTAGCCGGTAATAAAATTTGTTTTAACTCGGTTGCCAAGTTTTCGGTCGTCAAATCGGACTGTATCAACTCCAAAACTAAGGGTTTATCGGCAATCAAATTCACCAAAGAAATATATTTGATACGAATAAGCCGCTTGGCCAACCAATACGAAATCGCGCTCGTGCGGTAGCAAACGATTTGCGGTATGCCAAAAAGAGCGACTTCCAGCGTTGCCGTACCCGACGTGACCAAGGCTGCATCGGCTTTACGCAATAAATTATAAGTTTCATTTTTTACAAAAGACACATTTATGCCTAAATTTCCAACCTTTTTTTCAATAGTTTCTTGATAAAATGCGGCATCTAATGCGGGCGCACCCGCAATAATAAATTGATAATCAGTAAATTGTGGCGCGATAGAAAGCATTGTATTTAGCATATTCAACACTTCCTGCTTTCGGCTTCCTGGCAAAAGCGCGATAATTGGTTTTTGAGCGACGTTTTGAGCGGCGTTTTGAGCGGCGTTTTGAGCGACGTTTTGCGAAAGCATATTTCCGACTCGTCTTTCGTCTTCCAGGCTGTCATCTTCCCGTTTATAATTTTCCTGTTTATTGTCTGCCAGACTGTCATTTTCTGCTCTATCGTCTATTTGTTTATCGTCTATTTGTTTATCGTCTATTTGTCTATCGTCTATTTGTTTATCGTTTTTAATGACATCTAACAGCGGATGCCCGACAAAATTTACAGCATAATCGTATTTTTTATAAAAACCTTGCTCGAAAGGCAAAATACAAAGCATGAGGTCCACATTTTTTTTTATTTGATGCACCCGTTTCTCGTCCCAAGCCCATATTTGCGGCGAAATATAATAGATTACCTTTATGTTTTGCGCTTTCGCCCATTTCGCTATCCGCAAATTAAACCCCGGATAGTCGATTAAAACGAGCGCGTCGGGTTTATAATTTAGAATATCTTGTTTGCAAAAGCGGATATTTTTGAAAATAGTCCAAATATTCAATAAGACCTCCAAAAAGCCCATAAATGCCAAATCGCGGTAATGTTTCACCACATTTCCCTTCGCCTCGGTCATCAAATCGCCGCCCCAGCACCTAAAATCGGCTTCGGGTTGTTGCTGTTGAATAGCTTTTAGCAAATTTGAGCCGTGCAAATCGCCCGAGGCTTCACCTGCAATAACATAGTACTTCAATTTTTTATCTTTTTTTGTACCTGTTTAGCAGGTCTTTTTCAATCTAACTATTTGCCGCTGCAAATGTACGAAAAAGTATTTTTTATTTTTTGAAAAAATAATGCCTTAATTTCTTATGGATATTAGTAAAAAACATTACCTTTGTTCCCGTTTTGTGTTTTTAAACTTGAAATTTTTTAATTCTCACTTTTTTAACGCTAACTTTTTCTAATTCTAACTTTTTTTAATTCTAACTTTTTTTTAATTCTAACTTTTTCTAAACTTTTAATTCTATTATGTCAGAAGAAAAACCGCCTATCAGTATTATTGCGCCTGGCGAACGCCATTGGAATACCGTGAAAGGGGAAAATGCGTGGACAATGTTTCGCGTTATTAGCGAGTTTGTAGATGGATTTGAGCGAATGGCCAAAATCGGCCCGTGTATCTCCATTTTTGGTTCGGCTCGCACAGCACCCGACCATCCGCATTACCTATTGGCTGTAGAAGTTGCAAAACTCTGTGTTGCAGCAGGTTATGGAGTCATCACGGGCGGCGGCCCTGGCATCATGGAGGCAGGCAATAAAGGCGCACGCGAAGCAGGCGGAAAATCGGTCGGTTTAAACATCGAGTTGCCGATGGAACAAGGCTCAAACCAGTACGTCGATTTTGATAAAAACTTCAATTTCAATTACTTTTTTGTACGAAAAGTCATGTTTGTAAAATATGCGCAAGGTTTTATCATCATGCCTGGTGGCTTCGGCACACTTGATGAGTTTTTTGAAACGCTGACCTTGGTGCAAACAAAAAAAATAGATAAAGGGCCATTCGTGCTGATGGGCGTGGCTTACTGGTCGGGCTTGATAGATTGGTTGCGCAACTCGATGCTCGCCGAAAAGCTAATTCACCCTTCCGATTTAGATTTGTTTTTATTGACCGACGACCCTGTTGAAGCGGTTGAACATGTTGTTCATTTTTATGATAAAAACCCATCGTATGTTCGCCCGAATTTCACGATGTAAGGGCTCATGCAATAAGAAATGGCGTAAAAATAAATGAGTAGTACAAAAAATCTGTAAAAACTTAAAATATATCATGAAATCAACCCCTTTAACGGCGGTACACACGGCGCTTGGCGCAAAAATGGCAGAATTTGCAGGCTATAATATGCCAATTCAATACAAGGGCATTCGCGACGAGCATCTTTGTGTACGAGCAGGCGTAGGAATGTTTGATGTTTCACACATGGGCGAATTTATTGTTCGCGGAAGTGAGGCAACAGCTTTTGTCAATTATTTCACGTCGAATGATGCCGCAAAATTAAAAATCAACGAGGCACAATATTCTTGTATGCCTAATGAAAAAGGCGGTATTGTGGACGATTTGTTGGTTTATCGGCTGCCCGAAGATAGGTGTGCCGAAGGCGAACAGGCATATATGCTGGTAGTGAACGCCTCGAATATCGCAAAAGATTGGGCTAATTTGCACCAAGAAAACCCTTTTAAACAGGTAACATTAACCGATATTAGCGATAAAACCGCTTTATTGGCAATACAAGGGCCAAAAGCAACCGCTGTTTTGCAACAACTCACCGACATCAGCCTTTCGGAAATAAAATATTATACCTTCAGAAAGGGAAATTTTGCAGGCGTTGAAAATGTAATCATTTCGGCAACTGGCTACACGGGCGCAGGCGGATTTGAGCTGTATTTTGATGCAGAAAAGGCTCCTATGGTTTGGCAAAAAATTATGGAAGCAGGAGAAATTCACCATATTCAGCCTATCGGTTTAGGCGCACGCGATACCTTGCGCTTGGAAATGGGTTTTTGTTTATACGGAAACGATATAGATGACACGACTTCGCCAATAGAAGCGGGTTTAGGCTGGATTACGAAGTTAGCAAAAGGCAGTTTTATTGGCTCCGACCGAATAAAAGAGCATAAAACAGCAGGCACTGGGCGTAAATTGGTCGCCTTTAAAATGATTGACCGCGGTATTCCACGCCACGAACACGAAATTACAGATGCCGAAGGCAATCCTATCGGCATTGTGACAAGTGGTACGCAAGCACCGTCGCTAAACGAGCCTATTGGCTTGGGCTATGTTCCTACGGTTTACAGCCCTACTGGCAGCTCTATTTATATCAATATTCGCGGCAAACTATTGGCAGCACAAGTGGTAAGTTTACCTTTTTAAGGAACGTATAACGGTTAATTAAAAAATAAGAACACGAATTGAAAGGATTAGCCACGGATTTTTAAAACAAAATCTGCGTTAATCCGTGACCTATCTATTCAATCCGTATTGCCTTGGGCGAGGGTCTAATAGTGTGTCGGATATAGCCGAAAGAAAAACAAAAAAAGAAAAGATGCCTCAAAACAACTGTTTTGAAGCATCTTTTCTTTTATACAATTATTTTCCTTTTATACAAGGAAGGCTATTCTTCGATGAGTTCGTCGTCTGCTTCGTCTGGGTCGAAAGCGGCAATGCTATGTTGCGCAGAAATTATTTCTTTCAAACGCAATTCCAGTTCATTCGCAACTTCTGGATTATCGGCTAAGAAAATTTTTGCAGCATCGCGGCCTTGTGCGATTTTAGTACCATTATAGCTATACCACGAGCCTGATTTTTGAACGACATCAAGCTCTACGCCCAAGTCGATGATTTCGCCATTTTTAGAAATACCTTCGCCATACATGATGTCGAATTCGGCGGTGCGGAAAGGCGGAGCTAGTTTATTTTTAACAACTTTCACCTTCACATGATTACCAATAGTGTTTCCTTCTTTATCTTTCAAGGCTGTACCCGATTTGCGGATATCTAAACGCATGGAAGCATAAAATTTCAAGGCATTACCGCCTGTTGTTGTTTCCGGATTGCCAAACATTACGCCGATTTTTTCGCGTAATTGATTGATAAAAATGCAGCAGCAGCCCGTTTTGCTAATAGCACCCGTTAGCTTGCGCAAGGCTTGCGACATCAAACGCGCTTGTAGTCCCATTTTAGAATCGCCCATTTCGCCTTCAATCTCGGCGCGCGGTACGAGCGCAGCCACCGAGTCGATGACAATAATATCAATTGCGCCGCTTCGGATAAGGTTTTCAGCGATTTCGAGGGCTTGTTCGCCATTATCAGGCTGCGCAATCAGCAAATTATCGACATCTACGCCTAATTTTTCGGCATAAAAGCGGTCAAAAGCGTGTTCTGCATCTATAAACGCAGCGATGCCGCCTTTTTTCTGACATTCCGCCATCGCATGAATAGCGACCGTTGTTTTACCCGACGACTCTGGCCCGTATATTTCTATGACACGGCCGCAGGCGAAGCCATTTACGCCTAATGCAATGTCTAAACCGAGCGAACCGGTGCCAATAACTTGAATTTGCTGCACCGTTTTGTCGCCCAATTTCATGACCGTTCCCTTGCCATAGGTTTTATCGAGGCGGTCGATAGTGAGCTTGAGGGCTTTTAGTTTTTCGTCGCGCTCTTTATTGCCCGTCGAAACGACATCTTTTTCTTTTTCCTTTGCCATACTTTATGATTACAGATTATTTATTATGATTGTTTGAAATTTTTTAAACATACAAAAACATTTACTTTTTATTGAATAAAAATAAAAATGCTCTTTTGACGATGCAAAGATAAACATTTTGTTTGTAATAGAGGTAACTTTTTTCAAAAAAAATAAATATTTTTTTCATTTTGTTTGAAATTTAGTAATTCGGCAACTATTTTGGGTTTTTATTTTAATTTAAAAACCGCCATTTTTCTGCATTTTTAGCTTATAAATCACTTATTTTTATACAAATTGTATCATATTCAAGGTACAAATGTAGGGAAAAATACTTAAAGCAAGCTGTTTTTTGTAATATAAATTTTATTTATCAAGAAAAATAAATAAAGCAGCGTTGCGCCCGCTTTCGCAAACTGCGTTTAGTATTGATTCTTAAGGTATCTCTGTTACATTTAGTTCGTTTTGATTAGCTTTCTCTGCAAATATACGGCTTTATGCCTTAATTTCGCTAATACAACCATAAATTGCTATTTTTTTGCTACCTTTGCCGAAAATATTTTTTAATTTAATAGAAAAATCAATCAATGCTTTACTCAATGACGGGTTATGGACGTGCGGTCTGCGAATATAATGGTAAAAATATCGTTATAGAATTGCGTGCGCTGAATAGCAAAAGCCTCGACCTCAAACTAAAATTGCCTGCCGCCTACCGCTCGCAAGAAATAGAGCTTCGCCGTATTGCAAGCAATGAAGTGGAGCGCGGAAAGGTAGATATTAACATCGATATTCAATATATAGACGGCACAAGCAGCATTGTCAATCAGGCCTTGTTTGCTTTGTATAGCCGCGAATTGCAAGATTTATGCAAGAAGAATAGCCTTGCTACCAACGATATATTGCGAAGTATTTTGATGATGCCAAATATTTATTTGACAGATAGCGATGCACTTACCGACGAAGAATGGGCGGTCGTTAGCCTTGGACTGACCGCGGCCTTGAAGGATTTTAATAAATTCCGCTGCGACGAAGGAGCGGTTTTAGAGCAAGAATTTCGCCAACGAATCGGTTTGATTAAAACGTATTTAGACGATGTGCCGCTTTTTGAACAAGAGCGCATCACGCGCCTTCGCGAGCGTTTCGAGCGCAATGTGCAAGACTGGCTAAACGGGCAAGTGAAGCATTTTGATGAAAATCGCCTCGAACAAGAGCTTTTATTCTATATTGAAAAATTAGATGTTTCGGAAGAAAAAACACGCCTCCGACAACATTGCGACTATTTCTTGCAAGAGCTTGACGATAGTAAAACCGCCGCAAAAGGCAGAAAACTAAATTTTATTAGCCAAGAAATTGGCCGCGAAATAAACACAATCGGCTCAAAAGCCAACCATGTAGAGTTGCAGCGATTGGTCGTGATGATGAAAGACGAACTCGAAAAAATCAAAGAACAAATAAATAATATCCTCTAAAATGACTACAGATATTTTAGTAATCGGTTCGGGTATTGCAGGGCTGACTTTCGCTATTAAAATAGCCGAACATCGCCCCGATTGCCGCATCATCGT
>JBEEMU010000045.1:0-3866 GCA_041192485.1 Bacteroidota bacterium
TTGCCGAAGCGGAAAAAGGCAAGGTCGGGGTGTTGGTGAGCGACTGCGTTTACTCGTTGAAAGGCGGGTCGGCAGCCAATCAACTCGTTGCTTTGAAGCCGCTTATTACCAATATTTTCAAGCCAAAAGCCAACGATTTGGAAGTATTATTTTTACAATTAGAAAGCGGTTATACGGGTAATTATTACGATTATAATAATGGAAAACACCCTTTTTCGGGCAAACGGCCTTATTATACCATCATCATTGCGCAAAAAGCGCAAATGTCGGCTTTGTTGCACCACCAAAACTACACCGCTTGGCAAACCTATAACACCTTAAAAGGCTATAAAAACTCGGCGCACTTTACGGCCACTAACGCCAATGCGAACACCTATTTCTCGGTGTTGCCGCTTACCGAAAAAGGCGGAACCTGGACATTCGCACCCACCGACCCCAACTGTATTAAAGGCATTGCGGGCTGCAATTTGATGGGCGGTAAAAAACTGCAATTTGCGATTGTTGCCGATATGAGCAATGTATATGCCGACGAAACCTATAAAACCACGCCCTCGAATTTCTCTATTCAAGGTACCGACGCATTTATAATAAAGAAAATAGCCCGCATCGACGCAAGCAATCTTCAGAATAACGATAAGCATTACACGCAATCGGCTACGCATATTATTACGGTGGAAGCCGCAAAGCTGACCGTAGCTTCGCAAGATGTAAAAATCCAGTTGAACGCGCTGCTCCCCGAATGGGTGGCCGAAAGCAGCAACACCGACGACCGCACGACACATATTGACAAACTGGCAGCTTCGCAAACATTTGGTTTAGAACCTCTTATGCAAGGCATTTATTCAGCCTACCACTCGCAGGGCAGCACACCCGCTTTTTTCACGATAAATGTAAATGTTAAAAAATAAAGGCACTTATTTTTTAACTTCTGTTTCTCAATACTTTGGGCATCGCCTCCCCCAATTTCTATTTCGTTGCAGCCCAATCCTGCTGCAAATAGAGGCAGGCAATAGGAACTATAAAGTAAGAATTTAAGTTGCTAAACATTTTATTCCAAACATTTTATTCCAAATATTTTAAGAACTGCCTAAAAAAGCGTACCTTTGTGCGCCTTTTGGGCAGTTTTATATTTTTATAAAAAAAACTTATGCGTAAAAAAAATGACCTACACTGCGCCTTCTGCGGGCGGCAACAAGATGACGTAGGAATGCTCATTTCTGGGCAAAATGTGCATATCTGCAATAGCTGTGTAGATGGTGCAAAGGAAATTATAGACCAAGAGCTTAACGGCAAATTCAATGCCTTCGATTTGCCTGCCGACGTGCGGCCTGTCGATATCAAAAGTTTTTTAGACCAGTATGTCGTTGGGCAAGATGATGCTAAAAAAGTATTGTCGGTAGGCGTGTATAACCATTATAAACGCTTGAAGCAACCCGTCGGTAAAGACGATGTTGAGATAGAAAAATCAAATATTCTATTAGTTGGAAGAACGGGTACGGGCAAAACTTTATTGGCTAAAACGATTGCTCGCCTATTAAAAGTTCCGTTTGCTATTGTAGATGCAACCGTTCTGACGGAAGCGGGCTATGTGGGCGAAGACGTGGAAAGTATGCTTTCGCGCCTCTTGCAAAACTGCGACTACAACGTTTCGGCGGCTGAATGTGGCATCGTTTATGTCGATGAAATTGATAAAATTGCCCGAAAATCGGATAATCCGAGCATCACTCGCGATGTGTCGGGCGAAGGAGTGCAGCAGGCATTACTCAAACTTTTGGAAGGCACGGAAGTGAATGTGCCGCCACAAGGCGGACGAAAACACCCCGACCAAAAACTCATAAAGGTGAATACCAGCAATATTTTATTTATTGCAGGCGGAGCTTTCGACGGCATCGAGCGGCATATTGCTCGCCGCTTGAACACCCAAGTTATCGGCTTTCGCAATGACGACGACGAAGTTTACGACTCGGAAAATCTTTTGCAATACATCAGTCAGCAAGACGTGAAATCGTTTGGTTTGATACCCGAACTGATTGGCCGTATGCCTATTTTGACCTATTTGGAGCCGCTCGACCGCGCAACGCTTCATAGCATTTTGATACAACCTAAAAATGCGTTGATAAAACAGTATAAAAAACTATTCAAAATGGAGGGCGTTGATTTGGAATTTACTGACGATGCCTTAGATTTTATCGTGGATATTGCGATGGAAACAAAGCTCGGCGCACGCGGATTGCGCACGATTTGCGAAGCCATTATGACCGATGCCATGTTTGAAGTGCCGTCTAAAAAGAACACGAAACACTATCTTATTAGTAAAGAATACGCCGAAAGCAAGCTAAATCGCACCAAATTGACGCAGCTAAAAGCGGCTTCGTAAACACAGTTACAAAAGAGCGCACCAATAAAAACGCCATTCAATAGATGATATTACTCGATGGAAAAACTCTTTCGGCGCAACTAAAAGATGAGTTGCGCTCGGAGGTAGAAAAAATAAGAGCTGAGGGCGGCAAAATCCCCCATTTAGCAGCCGTATTAGTAGGCAATAATGCGGCAAGTGAAACGTATGTGGCGAGCAAAGTGCGCACTTGCGAGCAGGTCGGTTTTGGTAGTAGTTTGGTGCGATTAACGCCCGAAACGACCGAAGCCGAGCTATTAGCGGCCATTGCAGGCTTGAATAATGACCCCGAAATTGACGGCTTTATCGTACAATTACCCCTGCCAAAACACATCGATGAAAACCGTATTTTACTCGCTATCGCACCCGAAAAAGATGTAGATGGCTTTCACCCAATCAATTTTGGGCGTATGGCGCAGGGAATGTCGTGCTACATACCCGCAACGCCTTACGGAATGTTGCAAATGTTGGAGCGTTATAATATAGAAACGAGCGGCAAACACGCCGTCATCATCGGGCGTAGCAATATTGTGGGTACACCAATGAGCATTTTACTTTCCCGAAAGGGCAAAGACTGCACCGTAACACTCACGCACTCGCGCACCGCCGACCTTGCCGCCGAAGTGCGCCGCGCCGACATTATCGTAGCCGCTATCGGTATCCCTAAATTTGTGACGGCCGATATGGTCAAGGAAGGCGCAATTGTTTTAGATGTAGGCATCAATCGAATCGCCGATGCCACCACAAAAAGCGGCACTCGATTAGTAGGCGATGTTGATTTTGAACACGTCGCTCCAAAATGCAGCTATATAACACCTGTGCCAGGCGGCGTAGGCTTGCTCACGGTCATTGCTTTGCTTCAAAATACGCTTAAAGCCGCCAGAAAAGAGGTTTATAATTAACGGCATACACCATCATAGCTCACCATAATAGGCAGGCGTTTATTCCAACTATTAGTATCGCTAACCGAAATATCAGCAATCATTTTCACCAAATCGTCGGGGCGTAGCCACACCGTTTCCACAAATCGTTTTTCATTATAACTATTTGACCAATAGCCTTTTATATAAAAACAATTTGTATTTTTAAAAAACTTCTTTTCCGTTACTACCTTACCTTCTTCTTCCATGCCTTCGGTATAATTTTTAAAATACCCTTCATCGCTTAAATCGTCGCTGCGAAAAAAGCCCTGTACTGTCAGCGTATTTTTTGCATTATTTTTTTGTATAAAATCAAATCGCGCTCGCTCCCTTTCCGCTTTTTCATCAATTTTGAAATGGGTGAGCGGCGCAGGCACACAAAAATCAATTTGCTCGATATTTTGAAGCATCTCCAAGCCCTCCGCAAGCGGCAAGTTCTTTTGTTGCGGCGGCGGCGGCATATCAGCTATTTTTACCGAATCCTGCGAAGCAGCAGCACCCGTTGAGCTTACAGGCGGTGTTGTACAGGCTGCAAATGTTGCAACCGAGAA
>JBEEMU010000046.1:0-6475 GCA_041192485.1 Bacteroidota bacterium
GCAGTGAGGTACGAGATGGCTTGGCTGCGGCGTTCGCGAGCAGCTCGCGAAATACCCGCTGCGCCAATATTTACGGCAGTACCCGTACTACTTTCAAGGATTGGGTTTGCTTTGGTATCAAAAATGCCGTTTTTATTGAGTTGAATACGCTGCGGCTCGCCATTGCCCATTTTGGCAATAAAAGCGGGGTCTGATTCTACGGCAACATCGCCAACCGATTTGAAATATGCAGGCTCGTCGAGTGCTGTTACTGCGCCTCGATATGCCAAATTACTCTGATTATCGTCATTTTGCCACCGTCCAGTATATGTTTCGGAGATATTAACATCGGCATCGCCACCAAATTTTACGCTTGGCGGCGGCCCGAATCCGGCTTCTAAACCAATGCTACCGCCGCCACTAATAGATTTAACACTTTTATCATGCATCATTCCTACATCGTTGCGTTTTAGTTGGTAACTGCCGCCGATGCCCTGCCCTGATACGCCGTAAACGTCTTGCGCCATAACGGGTACGGATAGGTTACAAGATTGGAAACGAGTATAAGGCATTAGTTTTTCACGGTTAAAATCAATTAAATCTTCGGTTGTATGGTTTTGCTCATATAAGGTTCCATACGCCTTATTAGAAATATTTCGCTCTGACGATGCAATAGATTGTACCGAAAAATAACCGTTCGCATTGACTCCCAAGCCTGGGTCGAATCCAAATAAAGACGGATTTAGTTTCACGTTTAATGCCAAATTGAGGCTGCTCATTTTGGTCTGTGCCGATGGCATATAAGTAGGATTTCCAAAGGTTACAGCCGCAGATGCCTTATTGCCTGCACCTGCTGTAAATTTGGAGTAACTCGCCGTTTCGCCATTCGCATCGGTCGTAGTAACGATGGTTTCATCTACCTTGTTGTGGGTCATACCCAAACTTAAACTTGCCAAACCTTGACGGCGATTAAACGAGCCGCCCAAAGAAATATTGCGCATATAGTCTTTATCCTTATTGGTATAAAAGCCATAACTCACACTTGGCGAGATAGTTGCGCCGCCGCTCGTGCTGCTCGACAAGCCCAAGCCAAGCCCAAGTCCAAGACCATCGGGGTCGTTTTTAGTGGCACAGCTCAAACTGGGGTGCATACCAAATTCGAAGCCTACGCCAGCATAATTATTATAGTTTACGCCCAAGTTCAAATTGAGCGATAAGCCGCCAAGATTGAGACCGATAAGCTCGGCATTAGACAGCCCTGCGCCAACCCCAACGGTTATATTGGGCTTGCGGTTGTTTTCTTCCACAATGGCATCGCCGTTAAAATCGTCGGGCAAGCCGCGCATATTCCGATTGATTACGCCAGGGTTGATATTCCAGCCCAAGCCAACGGTAGAGGCTTCTGCATCCATTGATGCCCCCGCATGGTATGCCAAGTTGATGGGATAGCCCTCTACCTCCAACAGCGGAATATTGTAATTGAAAGCCCCCGACGATAAATCTACCATCTCGGTTGTGCCAATCGGCTCAAAACTTTGTACTTCGGGCTGGCTCGGCCCGCCCGTTAGCGCGAAGGCAGCCGTGGGCAAAAACAGTTGGCATAGCGTCAATATCAATAGAAATTGAGCACTGCGCTGCGTTTTTTTCGAGTATAAAAATTGATTAATTTTCATAAAATTTAGCTTTTTATTTAGATTTTTTTTTTTATTACTATAACTGACCAAGACTAATGGACACGCAAGGTAGGAATATGCTGCAACCGATTGCCTGCAAAGCTAAAGCCAACGGTATCAATACCCAATTGATTGTCTAAGATTAATAATTGGCGATTGGTGGTGGCTTTCACCTTTTCAGTATCAAATGCCAGTAGTATTCTGCAAAAGTTGGTCGTATTATACATTCGTTCATAATTGTATAATACACAGGGCAGGGTGTCGCTTCCGCAGACCATGCGAACATTCTTTTGCATATCGAATGTTAGGTAATTGAGTTTGTCGTAATACTGCTCTTTAACCTTTGTGTTCGCTGCAAGCGGGTCTTTCAAGGAGGTAGAGGAAATATCGAGTTTGTAATAATCTACTTGGTGGTAGCTATTAACCAAGCTGTCCCAAGCCCCTTTACTAATACTCGCTCGTTGCGCGGGTGTGAGGATTTGATAAGCTAATACCTCATTTGGCATATACTGCATTTTGAGCATAAACTTTTTATCATCGGTCAAGCCTTTTATCAATAAGCCATTTTTGGGGTCTTCCAACCATTTAATATAGGCTGTGGGCGAAAGTGCATTATCTTTGAATGACATGAATGCCAGAAATAGTGCCAGAAATACTGCCAGAAATAGTGCGAAAACAAAACCTCCTATTTTCATGCGTTGATACGTTGTTTCGTGCAAGAGTAGCGATAATTTGGGAACTTTTTTCATGTTTGTATCGTTTTTTGAAAAATAGTTAGGAACGTGTAAATGATAACTTGGGCAGTAGGGCGTTCGGAGCTAATGATACCTTATTTGCTAAAATAAACGAAAGGAATGGTCTTATTTAAGCCGTTTTTCAAGCTGAATGTGAGGCTATAAAACTGAGCTTCAACAAGTGTTGTAGGAAGTATAAGTCGAACCCAGTTTTTCCCCGCGACTACTTCTCTTTGCTCGACATTCAGGTATTCGGGTGCAATAACAGCCTTTACATCATTCCCTTTATTATCGAGGAGCGTTATTTTATCAAAACCACTACTGTCATACGGATTATTGAAAGAAATTCGTAAAATATTAGCAGAGCGATAGGGGTAATGCGCTTCGTCTTCTAAGGCAATAAAGGTTTCGCCCACAAGGGCAACCGTTTTTGTTGTTTGACACCCAACTGTAAATGTCCAAATAGCACTTTTGGCAAGTAATTTACCAGTTTGGGGGTCTATTGCTTCTACCTGCCAAGCATATTCTTGACAGGGCTTCAGCTCGCCCGCAACGGAAGGGTCGTATAGCCATTGGGCTGTGAGCATTCCTTTTTGTCGAGCTACTATTGGGTTGCTCGCCATCGCTATTTCGGGCGACTGCTCGGCTTGCTTGGCAACCAGAACTAAGGTAAATATAGGTTTTGCCAAATCGCCTACTGGTGGGCAAGTCCAAGTAAATAACGGTTGTTCTTCGCGCACTTCTGCGCCATTTGTGGGGGCAAACGGTTGCACCAAGGCTTTGTTTTGCGCCCAACCTACTGCCGTAAATAAGCCTAATAGCAAGAGTGTAATAAGTGTTGTTGGTTTATTTTTCATTGTTTAAGAACTAAGAATTAAAAATTAAATTGAAGCATTACCCCGCCTGTCCAAAAAGAGTCATTTGGTGCAATAGTAGGCGAAGGTTCTAAGTTGTTGAGCGTAGCGATACCACCATAGTTTGCCCGAATATTGAGTATGACTTTTTGCGAAATAGTTTGACTGTATTCACTATAAAATAACTGTCGATGGGTATCGTCGCTGGTATGATAATACTGCCAGCCACTGCGAAGAAGCCCGTTTTTATGAAGTTCTACTCGAAAGGATAGGTCGCTCATTCTCAGGCTTTTAATTGCACCATCTCCCTGCATCGCCTGGTATGCGCCGCGCAGGTTTGCATCAAACTTCGCATGATTAAAGCCGATTGCCGTGCCTATTATAGTCGTATTTGGCATCAAAGGATTACCGCGCATCAAGAGCGTATAATCGACTTGCAAATTCAAGAACCACAAAGATTTAGGGGCTGGCTTGTAGCGATGTGTGAGGGCCAATTGTGCCATTCCTCCCTCTTGCCCCAACTGTTGGTAAAGCTCTTTTTTATCGGCTTTTATTTGGTAATTGGCAAGTGTAAGGGTCATTTTGGGCAGCTTCGGCAAACTCAATTGTGTTGTTAGACCATAACTTTGATACAATACTTTGAATAGGGCTATCGAGGGAGATAATTGATTGTAATCCTGCGTGAAAAAACCGCTTATGACCGCTTTATTTTTTAGCAAATCATGTTTAAGTCGTAGCTCATATCGCTCAATACCAGCTCGTAGATAGGGCGCTGCTAAAGAGTAAAACTGCTTTCCTACTTGGCTATAAAAACCACTTAATACAGTCGCTTCTGTTGGTTTAACCAAACAACTCAAATTGACTACCTTATCCATTGCCGTAGCCGTATTGTACGGAATTGGAATAAATATAGTTTGTAGTCGGCTGCTAATAGTAGGAGTTTCAGAGCTGAAATCAGAATAGGTAGCAAAATGATAGTCGCCGTTGATAGCCGCTTTTTTGTTCCATAGCAATAGAGAAGCTCCCACGCTTACAATGCCATTAAACTTATTATTAATAGCTGTACTATTTGTCAGAGGCGCATCAAAAGCTAAACTTTGTATATTGGTGTAACCCGCCCTAAGCTGCGATACCGCTCTATTTCCATCAACCGCCCTATTTCCATCAACCAAACTATTGCCATACACCAATGAAAAATTGTAGAGATACAAAGGAAGCGCGGTAGTCGCAGCCCGTAGCGTATCATTGGCTAAGGGCTTCACCGTTCCCAACATCACACCTACTTGTAAGTCTTTCAGCAATTTATACTTTATTTCACCCCCATCTATTGCAACACCATTGATAGTGTATGGACTCTGATAGGCATAAAATTTGCCGATTTTCAAGGATTCAACCCGCATCAATCCACGCAAAAAACGCTGGTTGGGCAGCAGCTGTGAAGCAAGTGATGATATAGACTGTGGGCTATTTGCCAGGTCTTGTAAATTGAGTTTATCGATGCTTTCCACCTTGCTTTTTAGGGCAGTTACTTGGTGCATAGCCTCGCGTATTTCTTTGGTTTGCTCTAATTTTTGTTTTAATGAATCGCGCTGTTTCAGTTTTTGATAATACCCTACAATTTCGGTATATTCATACGAGGAAATGCCTTGTTGCAGGGTATCCAACATCGCTTGATTTTTTATATTGTATTTACTAATCAACTCTTTACCAACACTATATAGACTGGGAGCTATCGACAATTCTTCTAATTCATTTGCTTGCTTTTCGAGTTGCGATAAAGCATTATAAAGCGAATCTTTCCCCAAAACCTCCATAGATGCCAGCTGCTTTTTCCACTGTTCGAGCTGAGGGTATTGCGCTTTTTTGAGTTGTGCGGTTATATTGCCAACCCAAGCTGTATCTAACGATTTATTACCAATTTGCTTGTTTATTTCCCGCATTGCCAGCTCTTTCAAGTTTTGTTGGAGTTGCGCACTATTGAGGGAATAGGAAATTTGAAAATCGCCAGTAGGATACAAGCCATCTTTAAAATACCGTTCGGTAATATCCACAGGAATTTTACCGAACGAAGCGGTTTCTGTAAGCTCGCTATGATGCGCCCAGCCTTGTGCGGTATAAGCTGCTGGAATTGGTGCTTCGTGATACGAGGTGCTTACATAGCCTGTTGCTCGAATCGTAAAAAAACTTTTTTTGCGAAGCTCTGCCCCTTTTTGGCTATCCACTTTTTTGCCATCAATCTGGGTTGAAACCGTTGTTGACAAACAAGGTTTAAGGCAAAGCTCGGTAGAAGCAAGTATGGTATTATCGGTATTATACAGGCTGTAATTAACATGATACAGCTCATCGTTTTTGTGCATTATTTCAGCATCGGGTACGAGCAAATCTAATTGAATATTGGTATTATTGAGCTTTGTCCAGCCCGATGATGCCGAAATATTATTTGCGCGTGCTTTATATAGGGTTATTGCTTTAGAGTCGGTTACGGTCATCTCCAAAACCACCATTTTTGGCTGCGCATCGCGGTTCTCGATTGTTACAGCCCAAGCGTCGGCCACATTTGTCCAGCATACAATATTAGTACGCACCTAAAACGACTGTGCTTGCATTGTTTCAGAAATGATTACCAATAATAATAGACAATACCACGTTACATATAAATTTATCTGCAGCATTACTCGACGCTCAACACTGCTTCGAAAATAAGATAGAGGCTTCATAATTTTTATTTTTGTTTAGGAACGTGTAAATGAACGGTTGCTATTGCCCCATCATTTTATAACTTGAATAAGCAGCCTGTAAGATGATACGTTTCTTATTAGGGGCAATTTTAAAATATTTTAGTTCGCTAAATACGCCTTTACCAAAATTAGGTTTGGTGTCTATTTTAGTAAATCGCAAGATAACTTTTGGCTGTTTTATAGCTTCTGGTAGGCCATTTCGCAAGACATTCCGATAGAATAGCACACACCGCGTAGGCAAATTTGTTGTTGTATTATAATAGTATTCCATTTTTTCAATCTCCCCAAATTTCGGCTCTACACACAAGCCGTGTTCGTTTTTTTCGAGATGTGTTGCAATACTATATTTGGCATATTTCTCTATTTTAGCCATAAGCATCAATGGCATAATAGCAGGCTTTTTCTCCATTTTTTGCTTGCTACGCTGCGATACCACTAAATATTTATCTTGATTATTTACCGAAATATTATACGAACCATTCGAAAGCGATTCGATA
>JBEEMU010000047.1:0-2859 GCA_041192485.1 Bacteroidota bacterium
TGGTAATTTCGCGCGCCGTGAGCATCGTTTTTGTTTCTGGAAAGTCGCCAGCTTGACTAACAACACCTACAGCCATAGAACCTGCCGCAACCGAACCTACAGCGATTTCTCTTGTACCTTCGCACAAGAGGCTTGCTAAAAACAAAGCAATAAAAAAGGATAGTTTCATATAAGAATTTGCCATTTAAACTCTTAATCAATTGATTATTAGTGATATAAGTGCATACAGCAAAATAAACGCGGTTATCATTGCCCCAAAACGCCCTATTTTACAGGGTTTAAGTGGGCAATTATTTATATACTACTACTTATTTTCAATACGCGCCTTATTTTCAGCCTCATTTATTTACTGCCTCACTCGTTTCAGCAGCAGCTTCTGTCATAGACATAAGATTTCGTGGCAGTACAGTTACAGCAGAAGTAGTTGCAGGAGGGGTAGTTAAAGGCGTAGCCGCCGCTTTTTCCTCCGACTGAATAAAGGAGCCTGCCAATTTTCGAGCTTCCAAAGAAGGCTGCCGCCACCATTGTTTGGTATAAAGCGGATAATAGCGATAGCCTTGCGCTTCCAAACGCTTAATCAGTGCCGTTTCCCGACAAAATGTATCGTAAGCACCACGCGAGAAGAAGCCGTCGGTCACTACCGCAACTGCGGGTGCGCCTGCTATATTCGGGCGAATGACAATATCGATAGGCAGATTATCCACCCACGCATTCGTTTCTATCCGACTTGCGTCTAAATATTTCGTTAATTCAAGCCGAACTTGCTCGTTGAAAGACGGCGCAACCACAAAACTTGTGGCTGAAGGCGTTTTTTCAATCGTATCTAAAAGTTGTTGTTCGGCAAGTGGGCGATTGTCTTCTACCGCTTCGGCGTAAGCCAAATAAATAGCTAATAAGCGAAGTGCGTCCTTCCCTTCGCGCTTGATTTGCGCCTGTACAAATTCGTGTGGAATAGACGTGCAAATTGTTACCTGCACATTCGGTGCAGCCAGTAACATTTGAATATAATTTGTGCTAATTGGCGTAAGCAATTCGTCGATGTCCGCAGTCAGTTTTCGCAAATAATCCATACCGTAAGTCGTAGATACATAGACAATATCTTTGTTTACGCCTTCTAATTCAGATATCTGAAATACGCCTAAACCGCATTTTTCTAACTGCACAATTCGGTCGTGACCAGGCTGTTTTTGTTGTTTGATGCGTTGCAAATAATCGCTCACCAAATTCCGTTGTTCATAAGTAAAACAAACAATGCCAACCGAAGGATAGTTGTTATAAGTATTTGGTGCCACATTATTCAACATTTTCACCACTTCTTGCGCTTCGTCTTCATTCGTCCGATGTTCGGGATAGTAAATGCCGTTCACCTGTTTCAGGTGCATCACCGATGTTGTATGAAGAAGATCTACCGTAGTTGGCAAAACCTCCAAACGATGCGAATGGAATAAAGCGTTGCTTAAACGGCTGAATTTCGGGTGCGTTTTATGGTAAATTTCACGCAAATCGACCCGTGCAAACCCACATTTAGCCGTAAAATGCCATAATGAATTTTTATCTGCCGCATCATTTTCGGCGATAATAACGCTATGTTTTCCTCGCCACATCGCACCGACAGCTTGGCCAGCGAGCAATACGTCGGCATCGTCAATAATCACAAGGTCGAAATACTTTTCTATTTCGGGAAAATAATCGGCTACAATATGCGGGCTGACCAATAAAACAGGGAAACTTTCGGTAAGCAAATTGAAGTCTAATTTGACTAATTCGCCCAGACTCCGCGCTTGCAAACTGGCAATATCCTTTCTATTATTCAACTCGTTAAACAAACTTTTATTCGTCGATTTCAAGCGTTTTACCTGCTCGTTTTGACGGTTTGCCCAATGATTTTTTATTTTCGCAGGCATCATCTCCGTCAATTTACTCAATGCTCGTTCATAATGTTTTAATTGCTCGTCGTCTTCGGGCAAAAAATCGTGCGGTTGCAAGGCTAAGGTTTGGTGCAAAAACCAAGAGCTAAAAGCGGCTTCCCAATCATTCGGCTTGGTTTTCACCAAAGCGCGTGTTGCCTCTTTGACGTGATCGGGCAGCTGTAACCAATTATTTTGCCAAGCATAAAACACATCAAAATCGCGTAGATACCGTTCTGTTTTCTCCAAACGAGCGATAATATCCTCCAAATATTGTTTTTGCTGGGGCAACGTAACAGGTTGCGGCGTAAAAGCAGTTTGATACAGGGCAACCAAATTAAAATGCTCTAAATACGCTTTGAAATGCGCTTCCGACTGCGTGATTTCGGAAGTCATTTCTAACTCACTTTTTAAACTGCCCGACGATAAGCGGTTCGCCTCTTCGCGGACAATACCACTAAGATGCTGTCGCCAATTTTTGATAGAATCCTCAAATGCCGCCAACTCTTTCGACATTACTTCAAAGCCATTTCCGCCCTTTACAGGCGAAAACGTATGCGGGAAATAAGCGCGTTTGCGATACGCTTCAATCAATCGATTATAGCGCAACTGCACATCTTCGCGTACTTCTAAAATGCTTTTATGTTTATTTGAAAAAATGCCTTTTACAAAAAGTTCGGCAGTTTTCAAGCCACTTTTTTTATTAAAATCTTCGCCGTACTGGGTATTATAATCGCCCAAATCTTCGCGAATTGCGGCGGCTTCGCGGCTGAATTGCAAGTAATATTTATTATAATACGCATCGAGCGCATCGGCATATTCTTCTATTAAATAGTTCGTATCGCGGTGCAAACGCTTTGCGTCGCGGAGTAAATCTACCGTTTGCGTGTGTACAAAATCGAAAGATTCTTGATTGGTTTTATGCAAAAAATTCGTCGAATGTAACTCTTCC
>JBEEMU010000048.1:0-9427 GCA_041192485.1 Bacteroidota bacterium
ATAAGAAAGCATTTAAAACCGTAGAAATAACAAACACCATTTTTACAGAATTATTTTCAAAACAAAATAATATTGTACAGATAGTGCAGCAAAAAACAAGGAAGAACCTACTTTTAAACAAAGACGAAACGACAGGAAAGGTTTCTTTTTAATGTTCCACGTGGAACATTAAAAAGTTAAAGGTATTCCAAGAGCCAGTTTTTAAATGATTTAAAATCAGTTTGCAAAAAATCGGCAACCTTTTCCTTATTTGCAAGGTCAGCAAGGCGAGCAGGGATTTTAATTTTTTGATTTAAAATAGATTCTGTATCTTCTAAAAACTTAGCTGGGTGCGCTGTTTCCAAGAAAATGGCCGTGCAATCATGCGTTTTTTGATAATCTTTAACTGCCAAATAAGCAACTGCGCCGTGTGGGTCTAATATATAGCCCGTTTTAGTATAACAGGTTTGCATCGCAGCACGTGTTTCTTCGTCGGTAAAGGTATAGCCAATAATATCCTTTTTTATTTCATTCCAGTCATTTTCATATAAATCGGTCATGCGCACAAAGTTAGACGGTGCGCCTACGTCCATCGCATTAGATAAAGTTCGCACAGAGGGGCGCGGATTGTACACGCCATTTTCCAAGTACTGCGCTACAACATCGTTTGCATTTGTAGCCGCAATAAATTTAGAAACGGGTAAACCCATGCGTTTTGCTAATAAGCCTGCGGTTAAATTACCAAAATTGCCCGAAGGAACAACAAAAACGAGTTCTTTTTCATGGTGTGGTAATTGTTTGTAGGCTTCAAAATAGTAAAACATTTGCGGTATCAATCGCGCTATATTGATACTATTTGCCGAAGTTAATCTAATTTTTGCGTTTAATTCGGCATCTAAAAAGGCTTGTTTGACTAAGTCCTGGCAATCATCAAATGTTCCGTTTATTTCTAAAGCCAAAATATTATCGCCAAGTGTGGTCAGTTGTTTTTCCTGCAAAGGGCTTACTTTGCCCGAAGGGTATAAAATAACGACTTTCGTGCCTTCGGTTTTATGGAAACCTGAAGCTACTGCCCCTCCCGTATCGCCCGAAGTTGCTACGAGGATAACTAATTCGGTATCATTTTTTTGATTGAAATATGCCATGAGTTGCGCCATAAACCGCGCGCCGAAATCCTTGAATGCCAAAGTTGGCCCATGCCAAAGCTCTAAGGAATACACATCATCGCTCACTTGCACTATCGGCGCAGGAAACGTCATTGAATCGTTTATCAACCGATGCAAATCATCAACGGGAATTGCGCCTTGAAGCAGGGTGCTGCATAGTTCATAAGCTATTTCCGTAAGGCTATAACCGCGTATATTTTGAATAAAAGCCTCGGATAAACGGGGTATTTCAACAGGCATAAATAAGCCATTATCAGCAGGTAGCCCTTGCATAACAGCTTCTGCGAGTGTGACGTTCGCGCCGTTTTTGTTTTTGGTAGAATAAAGTTTCAATATTTGAATATAAGTTTGAGTGTTCCACGTGGAACATTTTTAAAAACATCAACAAATAACTGCGCCTTCATTATTAATTGCAGAAACGTAAATAGTTGATTTTATTTTATTTTGTGTAAAAATAGCTTGCATGGCTTGTGCCGCATTTTCGGCAATAGCAGAATTTTTGCTTAAAGCAAAAATAGAAGGGCCAGCACCCGAAATACTGCAACCCAATACGCCCGAATTTATTGCTGCTTCTTTTACTTCATGAAAATGTGGTATAAGGGCAGCGCGTTGCGGCTCTATCAAAACATCGTGTAAGCTGCGGCTTATTAGTTCTAAATCATTATTAAATAAGCCAATTATTAAGCCGCCAAGATTTGCATTTTGCTGAATAGCGTTTTTCAAAGAAACATCGGGTTTTAGTATAGCCCGTGCATCTTTCGTTAATATTTGAACGTGTGGGTAAATAACGGTTGCGAATAAGCCATTCGGTGCGTATAAGCGATGCACATCGGTAGTTTGGCTATCGCGGCAAAAGATAAACCCACCAAGCATGGAAGGCGCAACATTATCCAAATGCAATCCGCCACTGGCTACCGCCTCTCCCATTCCTGCAAAGGGCAAGAGTTCGCGTTTTGGCAACGGATTGTCTAAGAGTTGATTGACGATGAACGCGCCAGCTACGGCACTCGCAGCACTACTTCCTAAGCCTGAGCCAAATGGCATTTTCTTACGAATTTGCATTTCGATGCCCATATCAGCAAGTCCTACAAACTCGAGTAAGCGCAATGCGGCAACTCCTGCCGTATTGCGCTCCACATCAAGCGGTAATTTACCCTTATCGCCCGTGATTTGCGTGATGCGCAAACCCTTGCTATCGCCAGTTTTGCGCACTAATATTTCATCTCCAATGCCATTTATTGCGAAACCAAGTACATCGAAGCCGCAGGCTACATTTGCTACGGTTGCGGGTGCGAAGGCTTTTATACTACTATTGCCCATTTTCTTATCTTGTGTTTATTTTTAGTTCAAAAGAATGTTCCACGTGGAACATTTAAATGCGTGTATCCTAACTAAGTACTATTGCTTTTTTAATAACCGTAAAATTTCATAATCTTTCACGAGTTCGGGGAATATATCTAATAAAAAAGTGTGTTGTGTATAATCCGTTGCTAAGGCAAATTGTAGGGTTTGCAAAGCGGCTTTTCGTCTTTTTGTAATTAATAATGCCGCAACTTTGGAGTATAGGAAACGAGAATCTGGCGCACAAATAGCATCGGATTCCTCGATTAGTTGCAGTGCGTCGGCTGCGTAATTATTGGCTAATAGGAAATTGATGTAGGTGAGCCAAAAACTTGTTTCATTCGTGTGCTTCAAGCCATTTTTAAAATAAAAATTAGCCCGTTCTATATTCTCTAAATGTGCGTGTGCGTCGGCTGCGGCAAACCAATATTCGGCATAAAACTCTCGCAGTTGCACACAATTATCAAACTGTCGCGCTGCCGACTGCCAGTTTCCTTCATTTGCGTAAAGCACCCCCAGCGCAAAACGAGCTTGGTAATAAGCTGTATTTATTTTTATAGCCTCCGTATAGTATGCTTTTGCTTTGCTAAAATACGATAAGTTTTCATAACCAAACCCTAATAAATACTGAATTTCGCTATTCGGTTCGGGCGATTCGTCTGCGGCATTTTGCAGTATTTCGATTGCTTTTTCATACAAACCTTCTTCAATATACGTTTCCGCTAAGGCGCAATAGGCATCAATAAAACTTTCATTGATGACAATGGCATATTCATAGGCAGAAACCGCTTCTACCGTTTCGCCTAAATTTGCATTCATTTTACCAAGATAAAACCACGCTTTTGCAGAATACGGATTCGTGTCGGCAACGGTTTGATAAATAGTCAGCGCGTCGTGATGTCTGTCGGTTTCATCGGCGGCATGAGCAATTCGGGCGAGCGCGTCATCGTCATTCGGGTTGTGTTGCAAGGCTAACCGAAGAGTGTCTATTACTTTTGCATAGTCGTTTTGTTGTTCATAAATATTGGCAATGCCGCAATAAATGTCCGCAAATTCTTCGTCGCTATTGGCAATATCGAGGGCTATGTGCAAATCGGTTTGCGCTAATTTGCTATTGCGAAAGCCAAGCGCCGATTCTGCTTTTAAAATATAGAGTTCCACGTTGCGCAAGCCTAAGTTTTCTACTTTTTTAGCGGCTTCGTAGCTTTCGCGAAATTCGTGGACTTCGTTGTGCAACCTTGCTTTTTGCCAATGCAATTCTATACTATAGCGATGCTCGCGGCAGCCTAATGTAGCTGCTGCGAGTGCTTTGTCGTATTCGTCGTTATGACTATAGAAATCAATGATTTGCTCAAAGGCATCTTCATTGAAAAATGAGTCTTCTTGTTGGTTTTGTTTCGCTTCAAAACGGCGAATCAAAATTGCTATTTTTTCTTTTTGCATAAAAATCTCTTTTATTTATAAGTTAAATAGACGATTTTTATTGACGAAAAGTTGTAATCATTCTGTAATAAAAGGAATATCGATTGTTTTTAATTGTGAAACCACTCGAGCAAGTAATAGCATACACTCTACATATTCTTCTGCGTGTTCTTTGCTAATCACGCCGTGCATGGTTGCGCCGTATTTTGCCTGTCGGAAAATGACACGTTGCAATAACGGGAATGCGGTTTTGTCTAAGGCTCCTTCTTCTATAATTTGCGTAAAGCAAACCGCAATAATTGCTCTATCTAATTCGTACATTTCTTCGTCTTCGCTGTTTTCTATCATGAGGGCTATTTCTGCATCGCTGCACATATCTTCGGTGTAAAATTCTTCATTTCTACTAACAATGCCTTGTAGATAGGGCAAAATAGGTTCGAGTCTATTTTTCATACGCCATTCGTAAAATTTAGCGTAAGCTTCAAATCCTTCATCGGAGCCTAATGGCGAAAAATCGTCATCGGGGTTCCAAAAATAAGGTTCGGGCATGAGTTCGACGGCTTGCGGGTGCGCGAAGTCGGGGTCATACACGGCGAGGTCTTCGTCGGTTGGTTTTGTTTGATAATTCATCTTGTTTCTTCGCTTTTTATTTCTTTGCTTTGGTATCTTGTTTTACGCCAATTCGCTTGATATTTGCGCCAAGCGCATTTAAGCGGCCATCGATGTTTTCATAGCCTCTATCTATTTGATTGACTTCTTGAATAATGCTTTTTCCGTCGGCACTTAGTGCGGCGATGAGCAAGGCAACGCCTGCGCGAATATCGGGCGAGGTCATGGTAATTCCGCGTAGGTTGAAGCGACGGTCTAAGCCGATGACAGTTGCGCGATGTGGGTCGCAGAGGATAATTTGTGCGCCCATGTCGATGAGTTTATCTACAAAGAACAAGCGGCTTTCAAACATTTTTTGATGTATCAACACGCTGCCCTTGGCTTGAATAGCCATGACGATTAGAATGGACATGAGGTCGGGCGTGAAGCCTGGCCACGGCGCGTCATACACGGTCATTATCGAGCCGTCGATGAAAGATTGTATTTCATAAGGTTTTGTGCCGTCCACCAGAATGTCGTCATTTTCTATTTTCATGGAAATACCAAAACGGCGGAAAGTTGGCAGGATATTGCCTAATTGGTCGACTCGACAGTTTTTGATGCGAATTTCGGATTGCGTCATCACTGCCAGCCCGATGAACGAACCAATTTCTATCATATCGGGCAAACACCGGTGCGACGTGCCGTGCAGGGTTTTCACGCCTTCAATCATCAGCATATTAGAGCCGAGTCCGTTGATTCGTGCGCCCATGCTGTTGAGCATGATGCAGAGTTGTTGAATATAAGGCTCGCAGGCGGCGTTATAAATTTTGGTTACGCCATTGGCCATCACCGCAGCCATGATGATATTAGCGGTTCCTGTTACGCTAATTTCGTCCATTAAAAGATAGCCGCCACGCAATTCGTCGGCTTGGATACTGAAAACGCTAAGTTCTTCGTCGTAAATGAATTTTGCGCCAAGCGCCTCGAAGCCCAAAAAGTGCGTGTCTAAGCGGCGGCGGCCAATTTTATCGCCGCCAGGTTTAGGAATATAGGCTTTTCCAAAACGCGCCAAAAGCGGGCCTATAAGCATCACGGAGCCTCGAATTTTCCGCGCTTTCGTTAAATATTCTTCGGAGTATAGATAGTCGACGTTGATGTTCTTCGCCTCGAAGGTGTAGGTATTCGTATCTAAGCGTTCTACTTCAACGCCGAGTCCGCGCACTAGGTCAATCAACATTCGCACATCAACGATGTCGGGCAGGTTGCCGATTGTACATTTTTCATTGGTTAGCAAGGGCGCACACAATATTTGTAATGCTTCGTTTTTTGCCCCTTGCGGCGTAATTTCGCCGCTCAATCTGGCATTGCCAGTTACTTCAAATGCATCAGACATTGTTTATAGTAAACTATTTTTATAGTAAGTAGAAAGTAGAGTATAAGATATAGACGATTACACTTTTTTCTTGTGCTTTACGCCGCCGCGTCGGCGTTTTTTGGGTGTTGCGGTTGGCTCTATTTCTTCAAAAACAAGAGTTGCTTGATTTGAAACGGCTTGATTTGAAACGACTTGATTTGAAACGGCTTGATTTTGAGCGACTTGTACAACTTTGGGTTTTGCTTGCACTTGCGGTTTTATCTGTGGCTGCGGCTTTTCTTGCGGTAGCTTATTAGTGGTAGATAGCATTTTTTTTGCTTGCTCTTGTTTTTCTTTATCGATGCTATTGGCTTTAACTTGATTTTTTTGCGCATTTTTCGACATTGATGGCGGCACTTGCGTATTTTTTGCAGCCAAAATGTCTTTGATTTTCATATTTTCATCGATTACCAAGCGGCCGTTAGAGAGCATTAAAAGGTCTTTGCGGATATGTTCGTCGCTTATGCCTTCGCGGTTGTAAGTGCGTTGCGCCATTTTCATAAAAGTAGCAATCAACAAGGTGAACTCGTCGCGTTTTGCGTCGTCGGGCATGGTCGATGCTTTTTCAATCATGCGCATTAAGTGCATTCCGTAGTGTCGATGTTTGGTTGTTTTTTGCGGATAAGGCAAAGGCAATGGGCGTTTATGGAAAAAATCGTCCTCTTCGCGTGTTGCAATGGTTACGCCTTCGGGTACATCAACATCTAATTGATATTCCGTTATTTTAAAAGCGTGCGACCATAATTTATTGCGGTAATCCTCCACGATTTTGACTTGTGGGTTCAGTAAATACATCATTTCCAAAACGCTTTCTACATAGGCTGTGCGGTAGGCACGGTCTTCGTAAGTGTTGGCGAGCATCAGCAAGTTCTGGATATTGCGACCATATTCGGCAATATGGATTTTTTCTTTTTCGGTATTATACTCCATGTAAAGATGGTTTTATTTAAAGGCAACTTTTTTTATATTATAAATAATTTTTTCTAAGACGATGCGCTGCTGCTGTTTGGGCTTTAGGCGCGATTGTTTGGCATCGAGCATGAGATCGAAAGAGCCTGCGTCGTTGTAGGTGTGCCAAAAGGAGTGTTCGTATTTTTGCGTTTTTAAAAACAATTTATCCAAATTGTCGAGCGAGTCGTAGCGAAAGGAAATATCAATGCGATAATTATCGGCAATGCTGCTTAGGCTTTCGTTTCTGGCATCGTATAATTTGAAATAGATATTTTTAGAATCGTTGTCTAAGGCGGCCAAGCCGCGCTGCTTAGACGATACCATTTTGTCGTTATCGTCTAATAACACAAAATAGTCGTCGATGCAGAGTTCTTTTTGCACGGCGGCGGCTACTTCTACGGGCGAATCGGGCGCAAGGTTTAAATAACAAACTTGAGTAGCAGAATTTTTGGAGCAGCCTATCCACAATATTATGAATAATATGATGAATAATATTGTGGATAACTTGGTGGATAACTTGGTGAACATAAGGTTAAATATCTTCATCTTCTGGTTCTATTAGCTGTATTCCAAGGCGATGTGGGGCAATTAGGTTTGTCAAATCTTTGAATTGCTGCACCGAAAGTTGTTCTGGACGCTCGTTGAAAATTGGATTTTCGAATAATTCTTCATTCATGCCTACTAAACTGCGCATCGTGTTGCGGAGCATTTTTCGCCGTTGGCCGAACGATAGTTTTACAATAGTTTTAAACAATTTTGCATCGCAGCCCAAGTCCAAACTGTCGCGGCGAGTGAGGCGAATGACCGCACTTTCTACCTTCGGCGGCGGATTGAAGGAGCCTTTATGAACGGTAAACAGGTATTTACAATCGAAATAAGCCTGCGTCAATACGCTAATCACGCCATAGGTTTTGCTGCCGTGCGGCGCAACAACACGGGCTGCCATTTCTTTTTGAAACATACCGACTAACTCAACAACTTGTTCGCGGTAGTCGATGGCTTTAAAAATGATTTGCGACGAAATATTATACGGATAGTTTCCGATGATAGCAAACTGGCTTTCGCCAATATGTTCTTCGAGTTTTACTTTCATAAAGTCGGCGGAAAGAATGCGGTCTTTTAAGGTTTTGGGGTAATGCTCGTTTAGGAAAGCCACCATATCTCTATCGGCTTCCACGCAAAGTAAATCGTAGCCGCAAGCGAGCAATTGCTTGGTCAACATTCCTTTGCCTGGCCCAACTTCGATGACTTTTCCTTTATAGGATTCAGTTTTCAACAGGCTTTTTGCAATGCGCTCCGAGATGGCATCGCTTGTTAGAAAGTGTTGTCCGTAAGATTTTTTTGCTTTCAATATTTATAAGTATAAAGGTCTTCGTTTTTTAAAAAAGCGATTTGCAGAATTCCCTGCAAAAATACGTCGAATATATGACAAGAAGACATCATTTGCCAAAAAGGAGCTAAAAAACCCTTTTTTTTATTAAAAAGACGAAATTTTTACTCTAAGTAAAGCATTTTAAATAAACAGAGCTAACCCATTTTGATAATATCAATGGGTATATTGGCTAACGCTAGATATACTGTATCTAAACGTTTACGATATACTCAATGGAAATTGGTTGTTTTTAAACGGAGAGGGCGCAGCCTATTAAGCCCTTCATTTTACAAATTGTGTTAAGCTCCCTTCGATTTTTTAGTTTATAAAAGCAACCTTTTATATATAAAAATTTAAAAACAAGTTATCAACACGTTTTTAACAAAAGTGTATTAATTTACTACAAGGCTTTCATTCTCTATCTGATTGATAAACTGATAATTAACAAATAAAGATAAAAATAATAAGACTAAAGCGCCGTCTTGGTGAATAACGCCAAGCACGACGGGAATATGCCCGACACAATTAATGAGCGTAAAAATGCCGAGCAAGGCTTGCGCAAAAATCCAAGCTAAAAGCAAATTGTTTGCAATGCGCAAAGCGTTTGAAACTCTGTGTTTTTTGAGTTTATACCAAAAATATAAAATGCTGATAATCAGTAAGTAAGCGGTAGTTCGATGTAAAAATTGAATTAAAGCTGGGGCAAAAAGATGGTGGTCGTATTGCGCCAAATTTTGCATCTCCCAATTACTCGAATCCAAGAGTGCTGTGGGTAGAAATTCATTGCCCATAAGGGGAAAAGTAGGATAGGCCAACCCTGCTTTCATGCCAGACATCCAGCCGCCGAAAATAATCTGCAAACTGGTTATAAAAGTTATCCACCACGCCCATTTTTTCAAGCCTGTTTTGTTAATAACTTGTGGATTAGGTTGCCAAGTTTCGATAGTAGCCCACGCAAGTGTACCAAATAGCGCAAAACCAATAGCCAAATGCGCCGAAAGAGCGTAAGCATTTACCCAAGCACGCGGGTTAGTCAGCGGATTGCCTTTGATGCCCGTCCAGACCATCAGCCAGCCAAAAACAGCCGCTACCGCCGCAATTCCTACGGCAAGCGACAGCCGCTTGATGAGTTTTGTGGGAAGCATTTTTTTATACAGAAAATAAAGGAATGGCAGTAAAAACACCAGCCCC
>JBEEMU010000049.1:0-2957 GCA_041192485.1 Bacteroidota bacterium
AAATCGCCGAAACAACCGCAGTCGGTTATTTTCATATTGCTATCCACAAATGCGCCCCAGTGACTAAAGTCGAAAAATCCTTTGGCATCAGCCGTTACATAGCCCGTCAGATAGGTGTAGCCCGTTAGGAGCGTAAAAAATAGCATCATCGGGATTGTCAGCCAAATCGTCAAGCGTTTCCAGATGCCCAGAACGAGATTGATACCTAAGAATATTTCCAAAACAATCATTCCTATCGCCATCGGCATCAAGAAATCATTGAATAATGTCCAACCAAAAGCATCGAAATAATCGTGCATTTTGATGGCTGTGCCTGCAGGGTCGATGGCTTTTACCGTGCCTGAAAAGATGAATAAGGCACCCAAAAAGTTTTTGAGCCAGTCGATAAGCACACTTTCGGGGCGGCGAATGAAGTAAATAACAAGGGTCAGAACGGTTGCTGCAACCGCAACATACCCCCAAATTTGAAATAATGGTGTAAAGTGATTCATATTGGTTAAGAATATAAAAAATTATAAGTTGTTAAAGATTTTTTTCAAGCCATCACCTTTTCTATCGTTGTATTATAGGCTGTTTTCCAAGTGTCAATTGTGCCAAAATCGGTGGTATCTATCGAAATAATGCCTTCGGTTACTTCTCCTACATGGCAGAATGAGATTTTGCTATCCCAAAGTTGCGCTTCAAACTCTTCATATCTATCGGCTTCGATGCTCACGACGACGCGGCTTTGCGCTTCGCCAAACCAATAGGCATCTAATCGGAAGTCGGGGTCGTTTTTAACAGCAAAACCCAAATTGCGCACCATTGCCGACTCTAAAAGCGTGGTAAATAAGCCGCCTTCCGATACATCGTGTGCCGAAAGCAGCCAATCGGTTTCAATCAATTCGGCGATGAGTGTTTGCAGTTCAAATTCGGCTTCGAGCTTGAAATACGGGGCGTTCGAGTGCTGCACGTTTTTAATAGTTTGTAAATATTCGCTCGAACCCAAATCATTTTGCGGCTCGCCAATCAAGTAAATAAGGTCGCCAGCGGCTTTGAAATCCAAGGTCATCAGCTTGCTCACATCGTCGAGCATACCCAGCATACCGATAGTCGGCGTAGGATAGACTGGCACAATGTCGCCGCCGATAGTCGATTGATTATAAAACGAAACATTGCCGCCCGTCACAGGCGTACCAAATTTGGCGCAAGCCGCCCCCATACCTTTTATTACATTCACAAACTGCCAATACACTTCGGTATTATACGGGTTGCCAAAGTTCAAACAATTCGTGATAGCAACGGGTTTGCCGCCCGTGCAAACAATATTGCGAGCGGCTTCGGCTACGGCTATCATTGCGCCCACTTCGGGGTCGGCATAAACGTAAGCCGAATTGCAATCTGTCGTGACGACCAAGGCTTTTTCGGTTCCCTTCACGCGCACAACCGCCGCATCGCTGTGCATATTCGTCGTCAGCGTATTCGTGCGAACCATGCTGTCGTACTGCTCATAAATCCAGCGTTTCGAGGCGATATTTGGCAAAGCAGTCAATACTTTTGCCACGGTTTTTAGTGCTTCTAAGTTCTCGATATCCGCAATATTTTGCATATCGAACGCTTTGACGTGCTGCAAATAAGCAGGCTCCGTGTAGTCGCGTTGATACACAGGTGCGCCGCCGCCCAGCACTAACGGCTCGGCAGGCACATCGGCCACGAGTTCGCCATTCATATAAAAATGGAGCCGCCCCGTATCGGTCACTTCGCCTATTTCGGCACATTCCAAATCCCATTTATCGAAAACAGCTTGCAGCAAATGCTCTTTGCCTTTTTCGGCAACGATGAGCATACGCTCTTGGCTTTCGGAAAGCAAGATTTCAAACGGCTTCATATTAGCTTGTCGAGTGGGTACTTTGCTCAAATCAATCCACATTCCGACCCCCGACTTCGCCGACATTTCCGACGTAGAGCAAGTGATACCCGCTGCGCCCATGTCTTGCATTCCCACAATTGCGCCTGTTTTAATGGCTTCCAAAGTAGCTTCTAAAAGCAGTTTTTCTTGAAACGGGTCGCCAACCTGTACGGCAGGCAAGTCTTTCACGCTGTCTTCCGTCAAATCGCCCGAGGCAAATGTTGCGCCATGAATACCATCTTTGCCCGTTGCGCTGCCCACGATGAAAACAGGATTGCCGATACCCGTACCCGCCGTTGCCGACACGGTTTCGCCGATGCGCACCGTTCCTACCGACATCGCATTCACTAAAATATTTTGATTATAACAGCTATTAAAATACACTTCGCCGCCTACCGTAGGCACACCGAAACAGTTGCCATACGAGCCAATGCCTTCCACAACGCCTTTCAGCAAATGTTGGGTTCGAGCGGTGTGCAGGTCGCCAAAACGCAAAGAGTTTAAGGCGGCAATTGGTCGTGCGCCCATCGTGAAAATGTCGCGATGAATACCGCCAACGCCCGTTGCTGCGCCCTGATGCGGCTCCAATGCCGATGGGTGATTATGGCTTTCTATTTTGAAAGCGCAAGCCAAGCCGTCGCCGATGTCCACGAGTCCGGCGTTTTCGTCGCCTGCTTCTACCAAGAGCCGCTCGCCTTTACGCGGAAGCGTTTTTAGCCAAGTGATGCTGTTTTTATAGGAGCAATGCTCGCTCCACATCACCGAAAAAATGCTTAGTTCGGTAAAATTTGGCGTTCTGCCCAATATTTCTTCAATTTTTTGGAACTCTTCGGGCAGCACGCCCATTTGTTTCCCTTGTGCTACGGTTGCAAGCGACATTTTTTTCGATGTAGGTGTAGGATATATTTGACGAATTAGGTTGGTAGGCATAAAAGTCCACATAAGCCTATTTTTTAGAGTATTCAACCCACAAAATCTTATGTGACTAACCTTCTTATGTGTTTCTTAGACACCTTATGTGTTTCTTAAACACCTTATGTGTTTCTTAGACACCTTATGTGTTTCAAAA
>JBEEMU010000050.1:0-2675 GCA_041192485.1 Bacteroidota bacterium
TAACGGTTTATTTTCGCCTATAGGTGCGTCAAATACCGTACTTGGAACCTTATGTAATTATTTTACGCCCTATCAAATACAATCGGCCAAAATTATGCGCATGGATTATAATGGCGACGGCTACGACGACTGGGTTGTTACCTCCGAAGAGGTGCGCTACCCGCTGGTTTATGATGCTAATAATGTTCAATTACCCGATAAACATCGCTATACGAAAGTTAAAATAGAAATTTACTTATCGACTCCAGCTGCGACGCAGCCTTATACGGCTACGCCTATTACGATTAATCATCAGTACGATTTGAATCCCGATAATATTGACCAACAACTCCAATATTTAGTGACGGATTTAGACGGGGATAAAAAACAAGAGATATTGATTACTTACAGTACGGGGCTTACTTTCTTGTACTCACAGACCATAAACACTGTTATACAACTGCCAGGTTCAGGGGCTGTTACTGCCAACGGTGACTTTATGTGGACGTTAATGCCACTCGACTATAATGGCAATGGAAAAACAGATTTGATGTTCATTAATAAACAGGCTAACACCTCACGTTATAATTTATACGAGTTGACACAACCTTTAAATAATCTTCTCACGCCAGGTGCATCTAATTTTAAATTATTAACCACTGGTAATGACCGTTTCAATGTAGGCGACTTTCTATACACGGGCGATTTTAATGGCGATGGAAAAACGGATATTTTAGCCAGACCGCGTAATGATGACCCTGCCGATTTCGCACAGCTGAAAACATGGGGAGTTCATTACAACACAGACAAATCGGACGGGTCGGATGGGTTTACTTGGCAAGCTAATGTACTCAACGATATACTCGGTACAAAAGTACCCGCAACTTATACCAAATATCAATGCTATGAGTCATACAATCCTTTAGGTGTTTATGTCGCCGATTTTAATGCCGACGGGCTTTCTGATATTTTAATGGTAGAAAACCATAAATATACCATACCCACCGTTGGCGGAATTGATGTGTCTTGCAAGTTTTACATGAGCAAGGGCATGGGCTTAAACGCGCCTATCAGCAAACGGCTGCATTTAGAAGGAAATGCGGATGATGCTCGTACCTTATTCGGCAATTTTGATGGAAATAGCACTTTAGACCTTTTAGTTGAAAATGGCTGGGCAAGCGCACCCGACTCCTTAATCCGCATTTTGCAAAAACCAGGCACCGACAGGCTTGTAACCCATATTTCGAATAATCGAGAAACGGATACCTATATTACTTATGCGCAAACAACCGATGTATCGGGCATACATACTCGCACAGGTACAGGCACAATACCCGCCGCAGACTACCCGCTAAAAGCGCGGGAACTAAATGCGCCTTTAAATATCGTGAGCCAGGTAAAGCAATTGAACGGAAATACAGACCCCGCCAAGCAGTTTACCACCACAAACTACACCTATAAAGGGCTGAAAGCGCATAATGACCTAGGTATTTTGGGCTTTGAAGAGATGACCGCTACCACCGATTTGTATAACGAAGACGGCACAACAACACCCGTAAAAACCGTAAACACCTACGAGTTTTGGCTAAACGACCAATACAACACCCGCATTTACGCACCCGAACAAAAATCGGTAACAACCTATTTAGGCACTAAAAAAGTGGGCGAAATGATTCGCACGAATGGCGTACAAACCTATACAAATGTGGGTGATGCCGCACTCGGCTTAGATAAAAGACGCTATACAACTTTTGCTCAAACAGTTTCTTCTACCGAGTATGATGTAATGACGGCGGCAAACCTGCCCTTGCGCAATACACTGACAACGTATAGCCGCTTCGGAACGGCAATAGATAAGTATTATGATAATATAACGAGTATGACAAAAGACGTAAAACGTTATGTGAGTGGTGCGTGGGTCACCGACTTGACAAACACACTTTCCTTTACTTATGACTACACGCAACCGCCGCCTAATAAACACAAGCCGAAAAGCATTAAGACCGAAGTAAAACGCGGAACTGCGATTGGCGAGGCGCGAAAAGTAACGATGACCTACGATGCAAAAGGCGAAACGGCATCGAGCACAATTTTGTTTTATGATAATACAATATACCCAGTTATCGATATTCGCAGTACGAATAGAAGTTTGAAAATTGACAATACTTACATGCTGCAATTCGGTAATTTGGCAGCACAAAAAATAACTGATTTAACCGATGGCAAAACTCGCCAAGTAAATTACGGCTACACCACGCAAGCAGGCATGAATGGGCAGTTTTTGGTGCAGCAAAACCTAACAGACGCTTCGGGTACTTTATTAAGCCTACAAACCTTTAAAGCAAATGTATTAGGCTGGGACGGGCAACCCAAAGAAATTGAAGACAATGCAGGCAATTTAACCGAATTATTGTACGACCAATGGGACGATTTGCAATCAGCAGCCCTACCGAATGGGCGTAATTTACAAGTCGCTAAATCGATAGTAACGGCAACCGACCCTGATAAACCCGCTAATGCGATTGCAAAATCGGAAATTTTTACCAATACTATCAATCCCACACTATCCGATAAAACAACTTATTTTGATAGAATGGGACGCGTTTTGCGTACAGTCACGCTTTATGATGATAACCCTACGGTAAACGTGGCAGAACCCGCCGTCAAACAATTGCGGTATAGCGATGTGTCCTATA
>JBEEMU010000051.1:0-4252 GCA_041192485.1 Bacteroidota bacterium
CGGCAGCGGACATTATTTGTTTACCAATGTCGTTCCCGGAACGTATAGCGTTGGTTTCGCTGCTCCCGTAGGCTTCTTATTTACCACACAAACGACAGCTACCGCAGATGGTAGCGATGCCGACCCTGCAACAGGAAAAACACCAACATTTAGTGTGGCCGCAGGCGAAGCAAGACGCGATATTGATGCGGGCTTGCGCCAACAAAATGCAAATAACGCCAGCCTTGGCGACCGCGTTTGGAACGATACCAATAATAATGGCATACAAGATGCGAATGAATCGGGGGTAGCAGGCGTTACCGTTGAATTGTATGTGAAAGACGGGGCCTTAGCGAGCGGTATTCCTTTATTCACAACGACGACTGACGCATTTGGTTTCTATTTATTCCGCAATTTAATACCGAACACCTATGTCGTGCATTTCACGAACCTGCCAAGCGGTTTTGCGATAAGCACGCCTAACGCAGGAATAAACGACGCTACTGACAGCGATGCTGATGCAGGAACAGGCTTTACAGGAACCTATATCTTACGCCCGAAAGACAATAATTTGACGGTAGATTGCGGTATTTATAATAGTAGTTTACCAACGGGTAGTATCGGCGACTTCGTTTGGTTTGACACCAATAAAGACGGCATACAAAATGCAAATGAAGGCGGCGTTGCAGGCGTGACCGTCATTTTATACAATGGAACAACAGCGATAGCAACAACCGTCACCGACAAAAACGGCCATTATATTTTTAGTAATATAGGCGCAGGCACTTATAGCGTGGGCTTTAGCAATTTGCCAGAAGGCTATGTATTTAGCCCGAATACGGGTAGCACGCCTTCTACTAACAGCGATGCCAACCCAAGCACGGGCAGAACGCCAACGTTTATCTTGGCTACTGGCGAAAATAAAACAGATATAGATGCGGGTATTTACCCGAACGGCACACCAAGCGGCAAAGGAAGCATCGGCGATTATGTTTGGTTTGATACGAATAATAACGGCTTACAAGATGCCGGCGAGAGCGGAGCTAATAGAGTAACGGTAACGCTTTATGCGGCAAACGGCACAACGGTGTTGGCTACGCAAAAAACAGACCCTACTGGACATTACGTCTTTACAGGCTTAGAAAAAGGCAGCTATGTCGTTGGGTTTAGTGACTTGCCCGCAGGCTACGGGTTCAGCGCAAAAGATAGTGGTAGCAATGACGGGATTGATAGCGATGTGAATAGCGCAACAGGCAAAACGGATATAATAGGCTTGGCCGAAGGCGAAGATAAACTGACGATTGATGCGGGTATTTATAACGCTTCGGCGGCAACCGGAAGCATCGGAAACTATGTCTGGTACGACCTCAACGGAAACGGCTTACAAGATGACGGCGCAACGGGCGTTCAAGGCGTAAGCGTGACCTTGATAGACAAAGCAACGGGCAATATTATTGCAACAACCACCACCGATAAAGATGGCGGCTACTTATTCACACAAATCCCTTTCGGCACCTACACCGTTCAGTTTGGCAATTTGCCAACAGGCTTCAACTTTACGACACCTGAAAGCACCGCAAGCGCAACAGGGTCTGATGCCGACCCGCTAACAGGCAGAACAGGCGATATTGTGCTAAACGCAGGCAGCCCAACCAACTTTGATATAGACGCAGGCATTCTATCAACGACAAAAGCAGGACTTGGCAACTATGTGTGGTTAGACGAAAACGGCGATGGTATCCAAAACGACGGCATAAATGCTGGCTTGTCAGGCGTTTTAGTCACGCTTTACGATGCTACTGGCACGACCAAATTAGCGAGTACCGTCACCGATGCAACGGGCTACTACCAATTTACAAACTTAGATGCAGGCTCTTACAAAGTTGGTTTTACCAATATTCCGAACGGGGCAGTTTTCACCAAACAAAACACCAGAACAGGCAGCGGCAATGATACAAACGACTCTGATGTAGATGGCACAAGCGGATTAACGGCAGTCATTAACCTATCGGCAGGCGACTGGAACCCGACGATTGATGCAGGCCTTGTCTTGCAAAAAGCAGGATTAGGCAACTATGTATGGTTTGATGCCGATGCGAATGGCGCACAAGACGCTGCCGAAAGCGGACTTGGCGGCGTATTAGTGACCCTTTACGATGCTTTAACGAATACCGCTTTGGCGAAAACAACAACAGACGGCAGCGGTTATTACCAATTTGTAAACCTTGCGCCAAGCAGTTATTATGTGGTATTTGATACGGGTAGTTTACCAACAGGCGCATCGTTTACCACGCAAGACGCAACCGGTGACGACACGAATGACAGCGATGCAAACAGCAGCACAGGCCAATCGCCAACCGTTGTTTTAGCCGCAGGCGAGTACAACTCAACCATCGATGCAGGCATAATAATATTGGCGAGCTTGGGCGACCGCACTTGGATAGATGCGAACATCAATGGTCTGCAAGATGCCAACGAAGTCAGTATTCCGAATGTAACCGTGCGCATATACCTTGCTTCCGACCTGACAACGCCCGTGCAAAGCACCGCAAGTAATAGCGAAGGACGCTACTGGTTTGACAACCTTACGCCCGGCACCGCTTATATTGTAGAGTTTGGCGGAGCGGCGGGCTATAACCGCACACCACATACCCCCGGCTCCGACAACGGCTCCGATGCAAGTTTGACAGATGGCCGCACATCGGCTGTGACCTTAGCACCTGGCGAGCGAAACCCAGACGTTGATGCAGGCTTTAATGTTGTCACCTTACCTGTTCAACTCATTTACTTTGTGGCCGCCGACCAAGACTGCGAGGTGACTTTGCGTTGGCAAACAGCCACTGAATTAAATAATAGAGAGTTTATTATTCAGCGCAGCACGGTTGGTAATGCCTGGGCGAATATCGGCAAAGTGGCAGGTGCAGGAACGGTAAACACGCCGCAAAATTACACCTTCATAGATACTAAACCGATGCGCGAAAACGCTTATCGCTTAATACAAATAGACTACGACGGACAGGCCACAACTTATACCGCAGCGAATCGAGTACAAACGAACGGTTGCTTTGATGATACCGATAATGGCGTAACTATCCTCTATCCGAACCCGAACGGCACCGACCAAGCGTGGCTCAAATTCTACACCGACCACGGCAATGAAACAGTAACGCTTATATTAACAGATGTTTTAGGGCGTATGATAAAAACACAAAATACCGACGTGCAGAATGGCGCAAATATCATCGGCATCAATATTTCCGACTTAGCCGAAGGGCATTATTATTTACAAGTAAACGGCAACGGCTGGCATAGTGACGCACAGAAATTGATTCGCATCAAGGAATAATTTTTTTGTAAACCGTTGTAAATCGTTGAAAACCGCGACTTTTGCTTCATAAGCAAAGGTCGCGGTTTTCTCTTATTTACCGAGCTTATGCACGGTTTTGACAGGTGCTACTTCAACCTGCCTCACAGAAAAAATACCTTGAAAAATACTATTTAACAGGTTTTAAACCTCTTTTTTTTATAAGTATTTATCTTTTTTTATAAAAATTTATACTAAAAACATTTTTTTTACGTTTAATAAAGTAACAACCAATACAATCAATGAGTAAGCTGTTTTCTTTAAGCAGAAAACAATATTTCTTAACCAAGTAAAAGCCAAATTTTGTCAAATCTATACCCAGCCTTAGCGGAAGAGTGTGCAAGGGGTGCAGACTCTTATTGCAAAAAAGCAGCGGGAAACCCTCCCTATTTATCAGCAATACGACGATAGGTTTTGCTATATTGCCAACTCTGCGATGTCGATAGGCAAACGTATGAGAAGGCTTGCGATTCGTGTTTGCAAGTCTTGCAAAATAAGGTTGGCAATTCATTTTATGAAGGCGATGATTTGCACTTCGATAGCCGCCTTTTTGAAAAAGACATTCTTCTTTTTCAAAACTTGCAGAAAAATCTGCGCTTTCATTTCGCTAATTTCAAAAAAACGAATATCATTGACCTCGGTAGTTTCAAAAAAGAATGTGAGACCTACGACGCATTTAGCGAAAAAATAAGCGGCATTTCGCAGCATATAGCGACCATTTTGCCCCAAGAGTAATATATTTTGCTTGAATTACAACGCTTGCAATTGCTCCAAATGCACTATCTTTGCATCACCTTTTAAGCTACAAAAGTCCTAAAAAACGGCAAAAAATACCTATTAAATAATCAATTTAATCATCAATCAATTTAAAAATATGTTTCGTTTTATTTGTTTTTCGCTTTCTCTTTT
>JBEEMU010000052.1:0-3210 GCA_041192485.1 Bacteroidota bacterium
CTACGTCGGGCAGAACCGCTGGCGGCGGCGCGGCAAAAGCAAAGGTAGTGGGCGGAGTGCCGAGCGGCTGCCCGTGTTTGCCCGTTTCGGGGCTGCGCAAATGATGGGTAAAGCCCGTCGCCTCCAAGCCGCGCGTGTGAATATAGGTTTTCACGCCCACACACCATGCTGTATAGTCGGCATCGTGTTTTAGCCCGTCTATCTGGGGCTGCGTAAGGTTGAGAATTGCGGCATACTGTGGGGCCTTAGAAGACGCATTGCCGAGCTGTATTGCGAATTCGCCGTCGTTTTTTTTTACTAAATCGTCCATAAAATGATTTTATTCGTTGAATTATTCTTTTTTCTTTAGCATAAAAGACTATAGGGCGCACTCAGCAAGTAGCGGTTTTTCCTAACGGCTTTCGGTGTGAATAAGGAATGTTTTTATAACGTATTCCAAAAGATATTCGCCTTTGCTGATTAATAATTTCCCTTTGCTGATTAATAATTTCCCTTCGCTGACTAATAATTTCCTTTCGCTGATTAATAATTTCCTTTCGCTGATTAATAATTTCCTTTCGCTGATTAATAATTTCCCGTCGCTGATTGATAATTTCCTGTCGCTGATTGATAATTTCCCTTCGCTGATTGATAATTTCCCTGCTTAATTTTCTTCAAACACGTCATTTACACCTTCATTTTCGCCTTTTTAACCGTCATTCCCTTATTTTTAACCGTCATTCCTTTATTTTTAACCGTCATTGTCATGTGTGTAATTTATTTTCACGAAAACTAACCAATTTACGAAAACTAACTTAGTAGTCATTCCATTTAATCCTGTCGGGTTCTTGGCCGGTGGGTCTTCAGCCCGCCACACAACTCGAAATCCGTTGAAAAATCGGAGTTTTTGTTAGTCTAATATTTCAAGGGAGAGCGGGTAGCCGCAGCGCGGCGTGGTCTTTGTAGTTCATATCGGTGGCTATCCAGTAAAGGTGCATCGCACCGTAGCATCCAAACAATGCATTTATAGACTGCGGTGCGATGCACCTTGACGCGCTTTTCTTTCCTTTCTACTACAAATGTTACGGTGCGATGCACCTTGACGCGCTTTCCTTTCCTTTCTACTACAAATATTACGGTGCGATGCACCTTGACGCGCTTTTCTTTCCTTTCTACTACAAATATTACGGTGCGATGCACCTCATCACTTCAAATATTACACTAACAATTTCTTTAAAACCAAAAAACAAGGCATTTATGCAAGAATTTAAAACAATTCTCGGCTTAGACATTGGCGTAGCCTCTATCGGCTGGTCGCTGATACGCTCGACCGACGAAATAGACGCAACCGTAGAAGCACTCGCGCAAGGTGTGCGCATTATTCGCTACAAAAAAGACGGCTACACTGGCGAAGCCGCTACTTTTGTGAAAGGCGGCAATATCACTATCAATAAAGAACGTACCGAATTGCGCACGAGGCGCAAAGGCTTGGAGCGCTACAAACAACGCAAACGCGCCTTGCAAACAGCCCTGCAAAACTTCGGTTTACTGCCCGAAAATACGGACGAACTACCCGAATTTACCCCGCTCGAACGCTGGCAAAATCGCGCCGACGCTGCTACCGAAGCCGTGCAAATATCGCTCTACGAGATAGGGCGCGTACTGCTGCACCTCAACGCGAAACGTGGTTTTCAAGGCAGCCGCAAAGAAGCCGCCGCCGAGGAAGGAAAACTGTCGAAGTATAAAGCGGAGATAAAAGAGCGTGTACAGAAATTAGGCGGACGCACTATCGGTCAGTTTTTGTATGAGGAAATGCTCAATCAACAGCAAACCGACAAAGCAGGCGAACTGCACGAAAACTCGCATTTCGACACCAAAAACCAAGTGTATAATCGAGCAGATTACAAAGACGAGTTTACGAGAATTTGCGCTGCACAAGCCAAATTTTATCCAAATATTTTGACAGAAGCAGCTATTGAGCGGCTTCGACACCTTATTTACTATCAACGCCCGCTTAAATCGCAAAAACATTTGATTTCGTTTTGCCGCTACGAAAGCCGCGAAATTACGGTGATTGGCAAAAAGGGTAAACCCGAAAAAGTGCAGTCGGGCGCGAAAACTGCTCCGCTTACAAATCCGCTTGCAAATGTGTTTCGGGTGTGGCAAACGATGCTGAATATTAAAATAAGAGACGGCAAAACGCAGCTTTTTCCCCAGACGCAAAATAGAGCGAACGGCGACCTTTTTAGCGCAAGCGAAAAACTGACCGATGCCGAAATACACGAAAAAAACGAAGCAGCGTATTTTAAACTATTTTCCGCTTTTTGCCAAAAAGAAAGCCTTACCGCCCCGCAAATTGCAGAAGTATTAGGCTTTAAAGGGAAGGCTATTAATATACAAAAAGGTAAGCTAACAAAAGGCTTTGAAACGCATTTTAAATTAGCGAAAGCCTTAGAAGCTGCTGGTGTGACGGACAAAACGCGGCTCGAAAACTGTTTGCTCTTCGACCCGTTTGGCGTGTTGCACGAGCAACCGCTTTTCCGTTTGTGGCATATTTTGTATTCCGTAGAAACGCCCGAAGCTATTCGAAAAGCCCTTTACAAACAGTTCGGGCTGACCCGCGAGCAAGCAAATATCGTGCAAGATGCGGTAACGTTCAAAAACGATTATGCAAGCATGAGCAATAAGGCGATGCAGCGTATTTTAGAAAAAATGTGCAAACAACACCTTTTGTATAGCGATGCGGTTAAGGCGGTAGGTGACGATGATAAAAAAAATGGCAAGACCGATTCGGTGTATGCAGTAGAAGGTCATTCGGGCGATACGCGCAACGAAACGGAGGAAAATCGTGCGCTTTTGCCGTTTTTGGAAGCCATAAAACGCAACGAACTGCGCAACCCCGTTGTCGAAAAAATACTAAATCAAGTTGTTTTATTGGTAAACGAAATCATTAAAATACACGGAAAACCCGATATTATTCGCATAGAATTGGCGCGTGACCTCCACAAATCCGCAAAAGAACGCGCAAGCCTAACAAAAATGAATAATGATATTGCGGAAGAAAAGGCAAAAATTCGGAATGAAATTATGGAAGACGCTGGCGCAGCGCAATATTTTACGAATAAAGAAGCGATTACCGACCGCGATATACTGAAATACCGCTTGTGGGCGGAATTTGACCGGGTGTCGCCCTACGAGCCTGACGATATTATTTCGCTTGCCGAACTCTTC
>JBEEMU010000053.1:0-2840 GCA_041192485.1 Bacteroidota bacterium
TCTTTTAAGGCTTGCGTAATAGGCCCGAAAGCGTATTTGCGCATAATCAAGAAAAACACGCCAAACAACAAAGTTGTCCAAAATATCAAACCAAATTCGGGTTTGATGACTGAAAAGTCGATTTCTAATGCTATCATTATTTTATTATGTATGTTTTTTATTATTAAAAGGGAAAAACAACCGCGAACCAACCGTTGCGGCTGTTTTTCGTTTTCTTTATCGATGCTTTTTATGCCATTTTTTACTAAAACAGCTTTTACTAAAACAGCTTTTACTAAAACAGCGCGATAAAATTACTTGATGATTGCGATAACGCAAGCAAATAATGCAACTGCCTCTACGAGTGCTGCTGCGATAAGCATATTTGCGCGAATATCGCCCAATGATTCTGGCTGACGAGCGATAGCACTCATGGCGTTACCACCGATAAGTCCTACTCCGATACCCGCGCCTACTGCTGCCAAACCTGCACCAATTGCTCCCATGATAAGTGTGTATTAAAAATTATGAAAAAATTATGAAAATTGAATGATTTATTTTTTTGCGAAAAATGCTATGGCTGTAGGAAATTCGTCGTAAGGTACGCCGTATTCAAAATAAGCGGCAACTGCGCTTTTTCGATGGTGTACAATAGTTGGATGATTAATACCTAATGTTTCTAACATTTCGGTTACTTTTGCTTTCGTGGCTGGGGCTAAATCCCTTTTGGCGAAAAACTTGCCGAGCGTTTTGTTGTACTCAAAATATTTTTCGGGGCTATAATCCGCCGTGTCAGGTTTTAAAAAATCGACTACTTGCTTATTTTTTTTATCGCGATTTGTGCTGCTATCTATCATAAAAAAATTGTCCCATTGCCAATCCGTTCCTGTTCCTGTTTTTTTCGGTTTCGATTTCAAATCGGGGTCGTAATGGTCTAACTCGCCTTTGTGTTTTGCCGTTTCGTTGCTATATTTGCCGTTAGCCCAGTTTTTAGCGTCATAAAAATCGGGCGCACACAAACGCACTTCGGTATAAGCACAAAGCCCGTTTTGGCAGCGAAATAAATCCATCACAATATCTTTGTAAAACGAACCGTTGCTGGAATAATAGCGCGGATGCGGCGAGTGATTAGCGGCTAAATCCTCTTCCCATTTTTTATAATCCAACGAAAGTCGGTGCAGGGCTGTTTTGTCTATCTTTTGCATCGTTTTATTCAGTTATGCGCCAGTCTAATTTTTGGGCAATATCGCTAAACTTCTGCCAAATAGCCTGCATTTCGGGTGTGCCTTTGCCGTTATTTTCTTTTAGAATATCCATTCTTTCTTTGATTTTTGCTAATTCTACTAACGCATCATCGCGCTCGCTGTTGCCTTCTTTATCTATGCCGAACATTCGTATCAAAATAGAATCCCAGCGTAAATATTTTGGGTGTATCCGGTAATTCGTTATATGCCGCTCGCCTTCATAATATAAATGTTGTTGCACCGTGTTATTCTCGTCAAAATACAGTTCTACAATTTCCCAAGGGTCGAATGCGGCTGCGATAATGGGCGAATGTGTGGCAAAAAAGAATTGCGAAGTTCGCGATATTTTTGTGTAATAATTCACTATATCTCGTTGTGTATCAGGATATAATGAGCGTTCTGGCTCGTCTATTAAAATTGTAGATACGTTATTTCGTAAAGTAAAAATAGGCACCGAGGTCAAAATAATTTGAATGATACCTGTGCTTAATTGGTTCGGTGTCAGTTCTAAGGATTTGTTTAGTGTACGCAATGCGATATAAAAATCGGTATTATCTACGTCCATTTCTAAACCAAAACGATGTAAAAACACATTGAGTTGCTCGGCTAAACCTTGTCGAGGATTTTCTTCATTGCTTTTCCACGCTATAAAATCTTGTAGCAATTTTTCGCCGTTTTTAGTTGTTGCGGTTTGAAGTAATGCTTTTGTTTTGTCTAAAACTTTAGTATCATAATTTTCAAACGCGGCAAAAAACCGTTGCCACTGTTCCTTGGCAGTATTATTATCTATTTCAATTATTTCTAACTGTTCAAACGCTGCGTATTTAATATCATAGTCGAGCTGTGCAGTGCCTACAAACTGCTTTTCTTTTTTTTCTTTTGTTAAATATAGAATATTCGAAAGTATATCGGCGTTTAAGTAAAGAAGCAATGGGTTTTTATCTATAAAGTCCGTTTCAATCCATTCTGCCGTCCATTTTTTATTTTCATTTGTAAAGTGAATCCTATTATTGTTTAATCCTCTTATAACCTCTTTTTCTTTCTTGTAGAGAAACCACTTACTCCAATCGCTTAACGCATCTAAAATGGTTGTTTTGCCTGTTCCATTTTGACCAATAAAGCACACTTTATCTAAAGGCTGTCCAGCTTTCGGGTGTCCCTCGGGATAGGTAAAGTCGAGCCTTAAGTTCTCGAACTGCTTGTACTTATCAAAGTGTATATTGGTTATTTTCATGAAAAAATTAGTGGTGATGCGGCTCCTCGATAGCTGCACCAATATAAGAAGCCGTTAAAATAGAGAAAATAAAGGCTTGAATAAAGGCGACTAATAGCTCGATGACGCTCAAAAACAACGTGAACGGAATGGCGAGTGCCGAGCCGGTAATTGCCCCTGGCAGGCTTTCGCCCATATTGCCAAAAATGAATATCAAGCCAACGAGCGACATAATGATAATGTGTCCTGCTGTGATGTTAGCGAAAAGCCGTATCATCAGCGAAACAGGCTTGATGAAAATGCCGATAATTTCGATAGGCGTAAGCAAGATGAGCATCACTTTTGGTACGCCAGGCATTGCCAAAATATGCCCCCAGTAATGGCGATTACCGTTTATAGTGGTC
>JBEEMU010000054.1:0-2763 GCA_041192485.1 Bacteroidota bacterium
CCCGTCGTACCGTTACACGGAATTAAGGTGTATTGAAACGAGTTTTGCGTACCTGCTGCGCCTGTAGGATAGTTCGGAATATTGGTCACAACAACATTTTGATTACAAGTATTTGTCGTAAATGTTGCGGTACAGCAATTTGCGTGAACAACGATAGTATAAGTTTGCGGACAGCCTGTTTGTGGGTTTGTTTGCGTAAGTATAATCGTAAAAACGGTATCGCAAACACCTACTGGCATGGCTAAAATGGCGGGCGAAGTGCTGCTTGTTGGGGTGGTAGGAACTCCGTTTACTGTCCAAGTAATAGGCGCGGTCGTTGTCGTATTATAAACAACGCTAATCGTGCGGTTTTGGCAATTTGCGGTTGCCGAAACAATAGGCGAAGCCCCTGTACTCGCGGCGGTAACACCCGTTATAGTACCTGCAATATCTAAGCCTTGTATAGAACCTTGCTGATTATAGACCTCTGCACTAAGCGTATGCGAGCCAGACGAAATTGGTACGGTGACATTACAAACATAGCCGCGTCCGGGCAACATCGGGTCGTAGCCACCAAAACCATCGGTGCAACTTGTAACTGCTGCCGCCGTTAAAAACCAAGTAAGCGGTAAAATATTGCCATCTAATTTGATGCACGCGCTATTATCGGCAATCATTCTGAAATTGAAATGCACACTGTCCACGCCACTACACGGGTTTACGCAAAAAGTGCGTTGATACGTTTGGTTGGTCACGTTTTGATTGCCTGTTGTTATCCATTGCGAGTTCGGGAAATTAGCGCGATTGTCCACCAAAACAGGCATTCCACCAACGGCTGTCCAATGTTGTTCGGGGCTGCCTGCTGCCAAAATATTGTTTGAGTTATCGACTCCTGTATTGATAGCAATCGTATTGCTGCTCGCCGTCGTTTGCGTGGCGGTTAAGCAAGGTTCCGTAGCTTCATGAAACAAAGCATCAACTTGATTAGCTGTTAAAGCACAATGATACACTCCAATATCGTCAATATCACCAATAAAATGCTCGTCTATCCCGTTTGTGCCGTTCCAAACATCGTTACTACCTACTTTGAAATTGCCGAAAGGGCCGTTCAAACCCGTACCGCTCACCGACGACAAGCTCGTAGAGTTTACCAATACATTGTCCTCATAAAAATCCATATTGCCGCTTCGGTTATACACAGCGACATAGTGATGCCAAGTTGTGTTAGATACATTCGGGCTGCTGATAACGACCAAACTGCCACAGCTTGGGGGGTCGGGGCGAAGTCCTACGCCGCCTTTCAAAAGTGCGCCATTAAACCCGATGCCATAGCCAGGGTCGCAGCCGCCATTCGGTGCCAATATTCCGCGTTTACCAACGATAGTAAAACTATTGGTTGTGGTTGCAGGGTAGGTAGCTACAGGTTTTGCCCACACCGAAATAGAGAAGTCGGAGGTTCCCATTTGAAAAACAGCCGTGTTACCCATGTCTATTTCGGCTGCACCGTTAAAATGATAGGCTCTGTTAGCCGTACCGAAGCGGTCGGCGGTAAGTGTTGCGCCCGACACCGTGCCATGATTGCTACCAATATCGTCGTTTGCGTTGCCGCTATTAAAATAATATTTGGCAGCAATGCTATTTGTTAGTGTGCAAGGTTGCGGCATCACATAAGTGACACATAGTTCGGGGCGGATAGCAGCATCAGTGTTTTCGCGGCTTGCAAAATTGATACCATGATAATAACTTGAATTGTCAGCTAAACTCAGCATGAAACTTACCGTAACGCTGCTTCCACCCATTATAGGCATTAGGCTATTCACAGTTGCCACTAAGGGCGCGGTAGAGCCATTGCCAAACGATGGCACGCTAACTGTTGTTCCGCCTATTGAAGGAGCGGTATTCCAGGTTACTGCGCCTTCCGACCAAGTACTTGTGACGGTGTTTAGCACACTTGAATTGCCTGTGCCGCCGCCTAAATCATAGTGATGGTCTTCGCCGCCCGATGTGCAGGCAGGGCAGGTTCTTAAGGTAAGCGTTGCGCCTGTAATAATAGCACTTGCAGGAATAGTTGAAAGGTCAAATTTATAAAGGACTTTCGTGGTAAAAAAGCCAGATAAGCCAAGCCCGCCGTAAGTATGACGCGAAGCGCGAAGGCTTTGAGTAGTGCCGTAGTTTGTGGTCGGCACTGCTTCGTGTATCATCGCATCTTCTATTGGTGCCAGGCAGAGAGTTACTACCTGTGTTTGTGCAAACGCACTGTTTATTGCTACTACCAGCAAGAGGGACAGGAAAGATATTATTTTTCGCATACTGTGTATGAATGATATGAATGTGAATGAATGTGAATGAATGATATGAATGATATGAATGATATGAATGTGAATATACGCTAAAGTCGCATAGCGACGACCGATATTGTAACATTGGGTTTTAACCCAATGAAAACGAATCACGAGCAACGCCCAAGCTACCTTTTACCATTGTAAAGTAGCACTCACCTGTACGCAATTGTTATCACTGACAAGCCCCGAAGCAGGGTTCAAGGTATTTGCGGCTGTTCCGTAGCCGATGCTAGGAACTTTTTTAGTTTGTTCATTGAGGGTGTAGCTAAATGTGGCAGGTGTAGCAATACAAGGCTGGCAAAGAACGCCGCCGCCTACTGGCGTATCTGATTTTATATTGATAAGCTGTCCTAAGGTAACTCTATTAAATAGAAACGTATTCTTCAAGTAGGTCCAAGTTGCTGACGCAGGATGCAAGCCATCTACGGGTCCTCCTACCCAA
>JBEEMU010000055.1:0-2737 GCA_041192485.1 Bacteroidota bacterium
GCCTCTCGCTTTCCCCAGTCTAATCGGCGGCTTTTTCAGCCTTTTCTGTTGAGAAAAATAAAAAAAAACTGTGGCGGAAGTATGGCAGCAGGGCGAGTGGAACGAAGCCCTGTAGCCATACTTCAAGCCACAGTTTTCTACGGCTAAGCTCACGTTAGCGGCTTGCCGCTCGAAATTTTTTTTTAGGCTGGCTGGGCTTCAGTCCGCCACACAACACAAATCCGTTAAAACCATTGTCTTATATATCATAAACCGCACCGCCTGCTTCAGTCCGCCACACAACACAAATCCGTTAAAACCATTGTTTTCTATATCATAAACCGCACCGCCTGCGGAAAGGCGGCGAACAGCCTATGCAAATCAAAATATTCACTATACCCGCCCACTCACCTGAGGAGTTTGAAGCGGAGATGAACCGCTTTTTGCGCGGACATCGGGTATTAGATATTACCACAAATATGATAAACTCGCCTACAGGCGGTGTGTTTTGGTCGTTTTGTGTGCGCTATCTACTACCTACTAATACGGAAACGAGTGTAGCAGCGGTGGTCAAAAAAGACTATCGTACCCTATTAGACGAGGCTACTTTTGAGCGATTCGGTCGCTTACGCGAAATAAGGAAAGTATTAGCAAAAGCAGATGCAGTACCTGCGTATGCCGTATTTATAGATGCCGAATTAGCCGGTATTGCAGCCTTACCCGAACTTAGCTTGAAAAATATACAAGGTATCAAAGGTATTGGCGAAAGCCGTGTAGCAAAATATGGCGAAAAAATGATAGCACTTTGGGCGGACGCATCTATTTCATTAGAACCTATAAGGTTTCCTTCAACCTTATAGGTTTGGAGGGCTAAACGAAGTAAATTGTATTTTATGAAACGCATCGGCAACCTAATGCCCGAAATCGCAACGCTTGACAACTTGTATTTAGCCTACTATAAAGCACGACGTGGTAAGCATTGGAAGCAGGAGGTGCTTGATTTTGAGCGCAATTTGCAAGACCATCTACTTGCGTTACAAGCCGAATTAGTGACGGGCAAAATAGCGGTCGGCGATTATCATTATTTTAGAATATACGACCCGAAAGAGCGGCAAATTTGTGCGGCAAGTTTTCGGGAACGAGTGCTGCATCATGCCTTGATGAATGTATGTCATGCGCATTTTGAACGCTATCAAATACACGATAGTTATGCGTGTAGGGTAGGCAAGGGCAGTCATGCCGCAGTAATCCGTGCGCGTGAGTTTTCTAAAAAAAATCGTTATTTTGCAAAATTAGACGTGCGCAAATATTTTGAAACTATAGACCATAATAAATTAAAAGTAGCCTTAGCGCGTGTATTCAAAGACCAAACGCTATTACAAATTTTCTACGATGGTATAGATGCTTACGAAATAGAGCAGAACAAAGGTGTGCCTATTGGAAACCTAACGAGCCAGTATTTTGCCAACCATTTTTTGGCGCAAGCCGACCACTTTGTAAAAGAAACGCTTAGCGCAAAATATTATGTCCGTTATATGGACGATATGGTGCTGTGGCACAACGACTTGAAAATACTAAACGCGCAAGTAAAAAGTTTGGAAAACTACCTTTTAGACGTTTTGGGCTGTACGCCAAAACAATCCGTTATCAGTAGAGTTAAGCGCGGTTTGCCCTTTTTGGGCTATGTCGTTTGGCACAACAAATTGAGTTTGGCAAAGCGCAGCCGCAAGCGTTTTTTACGCAATATGAAACGTTTAACGCACGACCTAAGGCACAATATTATCACAGAACGCACCTATCAATCAAAAATATTACCTATTTTAGCATTTTTATTGCCCACAAATAGTTTTTTATTCAGAAAAAGCGTACTTTTGCGTTTGGAAACTTAACCAAAAAGGCGAGAACCGCGTACTGCGCGGCGGCAGTTGGAACAACAACGCGAGGAACTGCGATGCCGCCTACCGTAACAACAATCACCCGACGAACCGCAACAGGAATATAGGGCTGCGCCTCTCGCTTTCCCCATCTCAACAGAAAAGGCCGGATAGCCATACGATTGAACAGGTTATGTTTTCTACACTCGTTTTGTAAGCGGGTATCCAAAACGGTATAAGCGGCAGTGTTAGTAGGCATCGGCTCGGACGCTCTGCCGCTTATTTGGATATAGGCTGGCGCGGCTTTAGCCCGCCACACAACACAAATCCGTTGAAAATCAGCATTTTTTATATGAGCGGACTGAAGCCGCGCTCGCCTAAGTTGACGGCTTTAGCCCGCCACACAACACAAAACCGTTGAAAATCAGCATTTTTATATGAGCGGATTGAAGCCACGCTCGTTTAAGTTGACGGCTTTAACCCGCCACACAACACAAAATCCGTTATTGTAAATCTAATCCATCGTTATAATCCAATGTCACTAACGCCCACAACCCTGCTTTTTAAAACAAAACCCACGCAGCAACTTTCCGAAATTTGGAAGGCGGCGGTAGGCAAACGTAGTATTGATATTAACGGCAGCCGTTTCACACAATGGCAATCGCCCACAGAAGTATTAGAAAATGTAGAAATGCTAACCATAACGGGCAATACAGCAGCGTGGCGCATAGCTGATTTTGATGCAACGAAATTTCCTAATTTAAAATATTTATACCTATATAATAATCAATTAACGGGATTCAGTATAATAGGAAAATTGGAAAAATTGGAAATTCTGCATTTGCAGAATAATAATTTACCAGCCTTACATTTGCAAAGTATGC
>JBEEMU010000056.1:0-9461 GCA_041192485.1 Bacteroidota bacterium
ATCGTAAGATTAGTCAAAGTCAAAATAGACAAGGTTATCATTACCTGCGAACGTCCTATTTTACCGAGTCCAATGTAGCATGTATTTACATACTACTACTTAGTTTTTCAATCTTATCAAATTCTCAACCTATTTTATTTTAAATAATGGCAAAGAAAAGCAAAGGTAATCGTATCCAAATTATTTTGGAATGTACCGAGCATAAAGAAAGCGGAATGCCGGGAACATCACGCTATGTTACCCAAAAAAATCGCAAAAATACACCTGCGCGTTTAGAATTAAAAAAATATAACGCCGTCTTAAAGCGTTATACCGTTCACCGCGAAATCAAATAATAATCTTTTACTTATAAACTGCTTTAAAGCATGGCAAAGAAAGTATCAAAAAACTCGAAAGTAGCACAACGTACTGCTTCGGCGGGTTCTGGTAAAGACCACGTTAAGGTAATCAAAGCCGTTAAAAACCCTTTAACAGGCGGTTATTCTTATAAAGAATCGATGATTCACAAAGAGAAACTCGATGAGTATCTCAAACAAAAATAATATCTTCCTTTCTATACCAAGGGTTGTATATATTCTTATGCAAAGGTTTTTCTTTTTTAAAAAAGAAAAACCTTTCGCTGTTTGTAATTAAATTTAAATTCAAGGTATTTACAATTACCAACCCAAAAAGGAGCGTATCCGAGGAAGGGTGTTGGTAATGCTTAACACTTCATAAAACAAGATGAGTTCTTTAACCAAAAATACAGCTCAAAATACAAGGCTGGCGAATAGTACCCGATGGTTTGGATTAGCGTATTTCATCTTGATTTGGTCGCTTGGGTTTTATTGGTGGTACGGCAATGCGCACGAATACGCCGTTTTGTGGTTTGTGCCGCGCCGAACCGCAAATTTGAGTTTATTTTTTCGCTTTGCGACAACTTTAGGAGAATACTACCCCTATCTTGCTACAATCTTGTTGTTTGTACTTTTTAAAAAGTATAAAAATGCCCTTTTAATTGCCATCGGAGGATTGACGACAATACTCTTTAGCAACCTATTAAAAGATTACTTTAGAAGCGCACGACCTAGTTTATACTTGGAGTATGACGGGCATCGCGAGGCTTTATTAGGTCATATTCAAGGCGTAGAATTCATGTCGGGCGCAGCAAGCTTCCCTTCAGGGCATACTTTTGGAGCCTTTACACTTTATACTCTATTAGCTTATTTCCTGCCAAAGGGCTGGCAAGTTCCGCTCCTTATTATTGCTACGGGTGTAGGCATTTCGCGTATGTATTTGGGCCAACACTTCTTAATAGATGTTCTGGCGGGAGCTTTACTCGGTGTATTTTTGGCAACGATTATTCATTTTTCAACCAAATCTTTCTAAGAATTCGATTTTAAATCATGACCAAAAGAACAATTCGAGTAGTAGGCTTCTCGTTGCTTGCTTTTTTATCATACATTATCGTCACCTTAATACACGGCACGATAAACGACTGGCAACCCGAAGCCGAAACAGCCCTAACAATAAAAGGCAAAGCGGCACTAACCGAAATACCCGATACAGGGGTATTGCAGTTGGTATCGTGGAATGTTGGCTATGGCGGACTGGGTGCGCAAAGCACTTTTTTCTACGATTGTGGCTACAATTTTTTCTCGCACGACAAAATGGTGCGCCCTCCGCAAGAGCTTGCCGAAAAAAACATCAAAGGTGTCACCGATTTCTTACCAACGCTCGCCCCCGATTTCGCATTATTACAGGAAGTCGATACCGATAGCCGTCGAAGCTATCACATCGACGAACAAGTACGGTGGAGCGCAGCATTGCCGAACTATGCCAACACATTTGCACTAAACTTTAACTGCAAACGAGTGCCACTTCCAATTTGCGAACCTTGGAACCCAATAGGACAAGCCGTTGCAGGTTTAGGCACTTTTTCTAAATACCAACCCATAGAAGCTAAACGATATCAGTTACCCGGAAAATACAGCTGGCCAACACGCATTTTTCAATTAGACAGATGCTTAAGCGTTCACCGTTTCCAAGTAAAAAATGGCAAAAAATTAGTCTTAGTTAATTTGCACAATTCCGCCTACGACCCAGGCGGAGTCTTAAAAAAACAGGAAATTGAATTTTTAAAAACACTTTTATTAAAAGAATACACAGCCGGAAATTATGTGATTTGTGGAGGCGACTGGAATCAAACCCCGCCAAATATCCGCATCAATCATTTTATGACCAAAGGACAAACCGACTATGCTGACGAAGATTATCCTGCCATACCTCCCGATTTGATGCCCGAAGGCTGGATTTGGGCATTCGACCCAACAATACCGAGCAACCGCAGTTTGGTAAACGTTTACAATCCAAAAGAAACCTTTATCACGCTCATCGATTATTTTTTAATCTCGCCAAATGTAAAACTAAAAGAAGTGAGAGGCATCAATCAAGAATTTGAGTTTAGCGACCATCAACCAGTTACCTTGAAAGTGGAATTATTATAATTATTTTGTAAATATTATTTCGGTACATTCCTTATTTATAACCAACTAAAATATCGTGCAAAAAAATAAACTATTTCTTTTAGACGCTTTCGCCTTAATTTTCCGAGCGCATTTTGCCTTCGTTGCCCGTCCGCTAATAAATAGCAAAGGGCAAAACGTGTCGGCGATTACAGGCTTTTTGAATAGCTTGCGCGAACTTATTAGCAAAGAAGGAGCAACACACATCGCCGTTTGTTTCGATTTGCCAGGCGGCACTTTTCGCAACGAAATGTATGCCGAATACAAAGCAAACCGCCAAGAAACGCCCGAAGACATCATTTTTGCCGCACCTTGGATTAAAGTAATTTTGCAGGCCATGAACATTCCTATTTACTCGTTGGCAGGCTACGAAGCTGACGACGTGGCAGGTGCAATTGCAAAACAAGCCGACGAATTGGGCATCTTCGATGAAATATACTTATTTACACCCGACAAAGATTACGGGCAACTCGTAACCGAAACCGTAAAAATAATGAAACCCGCTCGACTTGGCAACGAAATAGAGGTGCTTGGTATCAAAGAAGTTTGCGAAGTGTGGGGCATCGAGCGCATCGAACAAGTCATCGACTGTTTGGGCTTGCAAGGCGATGCTGTAGATAATATCCCAGGCGTTCCTGGTATTGGCCCGAAAACGGCGCAAAAACTTTTAGCCGAATTTGGTAGCATCGAAAATTTATTGCAAAATTTAGATAAATTAAAAGGAAAAAACAGAGAATCTTTAGAAAAATTTGCCGACCAAGCCATTTTGTCAAAAAAATTGGCAACCATCGACGTAAATGTACCCGTGACTTTTAACGCCGATGACTGTCTAATTGGTGACTTTAATTATGAATCGTTAGACGAATTGTTTAAAGAATTAGAATTTAGAACCTTAACAAAATGGGCAGACGACTATAAACGTAAACGCGCGGCAAAAGGTTTTAAAGATGCCATGGGTAACGAACCCGAAAACAATACGGAGCCAGCAAAGCAAAAAGCGAAAAATGCAACAAATACTAATCAATTTGACCTTTTTGGTGGAACAAACGATGCACTGCCCGAACCCGACCGCAATATTCACGCAAGTAATAATATTACAAATACGCCACACGAGTATATTTGTGTGCAAACACCCGAAAAAATCGAAGAACTCGTTGCATTATTAGAAAATAGTAACACGTTTTGCTTCGACACTGAAACAACGGGCTTAGACCCGAACGAAGCCGAATTGGTTGGTATGTCGTTTGCTGTAAAAACGGGCGTTGCCTACTATGTACCCGTGCCGAGTAATAAAGAAACAGCCCTTGCGATTGTTTCCGAATTTAAAGCTGTTTTTCAAAATGAAACCATTGCAAAAATTGGGCAAAACTTGAAATATGATATGCTTTTATTGCGTTGGTATGGCGTGGAAGTACAAGGCGAGCTTTGGGATACAATGCTCATGCACTATTTATTAGAGCCTGAATTGAAGCATAATATGAACTACTTGGCTGAAACTTATTTGAAATACGCACCTATAAAAATAGAAACGCTGATTGGTGAAAAAGGCTTAAAACAGCGAACAATGCGCTCGGTAGCCGTCGAAAGAGTGGTAGATTATGCCGCCGAAGATGCCGATATTACACTCCAGTTATTCAACTATTTATACCCAAAACTCAAGGAAAGCGGCGATTTATTAAAACTTTATACCGAAATTGAAGCTCCTTTAATCCAAGTTTTAACTGATATTGAGTTTGAAGGTGTGAATGTGGACGCTGCTTTTTTACAAAAATATTCCATCGAATTAGAAAAAGATATTTTGGCCTTTAGAAGTAAAATTTTTGAAATATCGCAAGTTGAGTTTAATGTAGATTCGCCAAAACAAGTCGGCGAAATTTTGTTTGACCGACTAAAAATTCCGTATAAAGGCAAAAAAACAAAACTCGGAGCCTACTCTACCGACGAAGAAAAGCTCTCCGAACTCGCCGAAGAGTATCCGATTGCGCAGCGGATTTTGGATTATAGAAGCCTGCAAAAACTCCGCTCAACTTATGTTGATGCCTTGCCGAAGCAAGTAAACCCGAAAACAGGGCGAGTGCATACCTCTTACAACCAGTTTTTAGCATCGACGGGGCGGCTTAGTAGCAATAATCCGAATTTACAAAATATTCCTATCAGAACGCCACAAGGCAGAGAAGTTAGAAAGGCATTTATTGCGCGAAATTCCGATTATACCATATTAAGTGCGGATTATTCTCAAATTGAATTGCGTTTAATTGCGGAAATTAGCCACGATGAAAGTATGCTCGAAGCCTTTCGCTTAGGACAAGACATTCATCAGGCGACCGCCGCAAAGGTGTATAATACGCCCTTAGATGAGGTGACGAGTGACCAGCGCCGAAATGCAAAAACCGTGAATTTCAGCATCGTTTATGGCGCGGGCGCAAGAAATGTAGCGCAACAACTCAATATTTCGAATAGCGAAGCGAAAGTCTTAATTGACAGCTATTTCAAAACATATAGCGGCTTGAAAAATTATATGAAAACGATTGTGGACGAAGCGCGCGAGAAAGGCTACGTCACAACCTTAGTTGGCCGCCGCCGCCGCCTGCGCGATATTCACTCACAAAGCGCAATTACTCGCGCCGCCGCCGAGCGCACAGCCGTCAATTCGCCCATACAAGGTTCCGCCGCCGATTTAATAAAAATTGCGATGATAAATATTTATAAAATATTGAAAACCAAGAATATGCGTTCCAAAATGATTTTGCAAGTGCATGACGAATTAGTGTTTGATGTGTATAAAGACGAGTTAAACGAACTAAAAACAATCGTTTCGCACGAAATGCGCCACGCACTGCCCAACCTAAGCGTTCCTTTAGAAGTGGGCATCGGGCAGGGTGCAAATTGGTTAGATGCACATTAAGTAATCATAATTTAAAACCATTCATACAATATTCACACAGATGAAAAAACAATTTTTCCAAATTTGCTTACTTTCAGGCCTTTTTGCGCTTCTCAACATGAATGGCGCAATGGCGCAATTAACCGAATTTAAGCTCATTCCTTACCGCAAAGGCGAATTGTGGGGCTACGCCGATATAACAAAAAAAATCGTCATTGCGCCCGAATACACCGAAGCCAACTTTTTCGTAGAAGGCCATGCCATTGTCCGCAAAATCATGGATATTAATGGGAAAAAAACAGGCGCGTATGGCGTTATCGATGGGAAAAACAAAGTCGTAGTGCCCATAAAATACTACGATATTCGCTTTCAAAAAGACACAAAAGGCAAGCTTATTTTTGAATGTGTGCCGCTTGCACTCAAAGAAACCTACGATTACTACGGCATCGATGGCAAACAAATTACCCCAAAACCTGACATCGAGCAATCGTTGGCAAAGCGGAAAACAGCCGTAATACCTTCGAATGTTGAACCTGTACAAAACGGAGAACTCTATGGCTTGTTGCGCGATGGCAAAGACACCGTTGCTTCCGCCAAATATCAGATGATGGCCTCCACGACGAATGGTTATTTCCTGGCGGCTTATAGCGGCAAGTTCGGTATTATCGATGTAAAAGGCGGTATCGCCGTTCCGTTCGAGTATATGCGAGCAAATCCGATGGGCACAGGCTTTGCCGTTGTCAAAGACAAAACCTTGAAAGAAGGGTTTGTTAGCCCCGAATACAAATACACAATTCCTTGTAAATATTTCAAAGTAACCAAAGAATACGGCAAATTTATTGAAGTAAAATTGGAAGGCTCCCGAAACCTTTGTATTATCGGCAGCGATGGCACAGAATATTGTGAGGAATAATAGGTACTAATCCTTCGGAAAACCTGCCCAAATTATCATTTACACGTTCCCTATTCCACCCAAAATTTAAAATAAAAAACGGTGTGAATGATTAGAATCATTCGCACCGTTTTTAGTGATAGATAGCCAAAACTTCTTATTTTCGCCAGTTTTGCTGCTCCTCTTCCGTCAAAAACGTCCAAAAAACAATCCTGCTTACTTTATTTCCCACCTCAATCGGAATTGTTTTTACCTCTACGGCGTTCACATTATGCAAAATCTGATGTATTTTTTTTAAATAATCGCTTTTTGAAACCAGCGTAGAAAACCAGCGGCAATTTGATTTAAACAAAACGCTTTCTTGAATCATCGTGAAAATAAACGCCATTTCGCCGCCTTCGCAGTACAATTCATTCGGTTGTCCGCCAAAATTCAGCGTGAGGTCTTCATTTTTAGCCCCGTTCAAATTCGTCACCTTCCGCGCCGCGCCTTTTGTCGCTTCGGCGAGTGAGCTGTGAAACGGCGGGTTGCACATTGTGCAATCAAAATAATCATTGGACGCAATGATATTTTTAAAAATATATTTTGAAAAAGGCTGCAATCGGCATTTTATCATACCGTGCAACGCCTTATTTCCCGCAACAATATTCTCTACCGATTTGAGGGCTATTGCATCAACATCTGCGCCTACAAACTGCCAACCGTATTCTTGATGCCCAATAATCGGGTAAATACAATTCGCACCAACCCCAATATCCAAAATTTTCACCCGTTTCCCTTTCGGAATAAACTCCTCGATGCCCTTGCTCAAAATATCGGCAACCTGATGAATATACTCCGCTCTACTCGGAATAGGCGGACAAAGATAGCCGAGCGGAATTGCCCAATTATCAATTTTATAATATGCTTTTAGCAACGCCTTGTTCAAGGTCTTCACGCCATTAGGATTCGCAAAATCGATGCTTTCGCTCCCTTCCAAATTGGTTAAAACAAAAGGCTTTAAGGCAGGCAAAGCCTCCGTTAAAACAGAAAAATCGTAAGGAAAACGGTGCTTATTGCGCGTATGCAAGCCCTTTTTTATCATAAGATATTTTAAAATGTAAAAAATATGTAAGAATATAAGATATAAAACAGTTACAAAAATCAAACGCGCATACAAACCCCGTATTTGCCTTTCCAAAACCCTTTTGGTGCGATAATAATCGTACCGAGTCCGTTATTAAAAGCATCTGCGGCACACGTCATTGGCTCGATGGCAATCGTTTTTCGGTCGTTAGGCGTGTATATTTGTAAAAAATCGTATTGTCCCAAACCTGCTTCCTGCCAAATATCTAAGATAGTTGCCGTTGCTGGGTTGTGCAGAGTAGTAATAGCCTTTCCATTTGGCTGCAATAGCTTGAAACCGTGGTCTAAGTCCACATTTGCGAGCGGAGCTCCTTGAAAAAAATCGAGAAACGAAACCGCTTCACCCGTAGGCACTTTGCGCGTATTTACGGGCAAAAAGCGCACCGGCGGAACCGTCAAACTCAGCGTATCGATAGTTTCGCTGTCCAATTTGAAGTACGGATGCCAACCGTCGCCAAAAGGAATTGGCGTTTTGCCTTCGTTCAGTACTTCGGTTGTGCAGCGAAAGCCTTTGTCCGACAAGCGATATTTATACAAAATAGAGCATTTGAACGGGTAGCCCGCATCGCTGCCTTTATAATTGTATAACAGGTGCAAAGTTGCCTTTTTATCCGTACTTTTCAGCTTTATAACATGCATTTTACGGCTGTGCCATAAGCCGTGAATAGCATGTCCTTCCTGCGGACGCGAAATATCGCATTGATACGTTTTCTTTTCAAACTCGTATTTTCCGTCAAACAAACGGTTCGGAAAAGGGATTAATTTGCTACTGCGATAGCCTGCATTCTCCTGCGCAGCTTCGGTTGTTACATACCCTTCTACCACAGAAAGTAGTTTTTTATCGGCTTTCGCCAAAACGAGTTGATTCACGTTCCCACCAAAGTCGGGCAAAATTGTGGCATACTCGCCATTTTCTGTGTTTAGTAGTTTTATTTGGTAGAGGCTACCAACTACTTCTTCTAATGCAAGAAACATTTTAAAAAAATAAAAAAATAAAAATAATGGAATTATCTGCTTGTTGGCTAACCTCAACCCTAACAGGGTTCGAAAACCTTATAGATTTAGAGCTATCAATGATTTATACCCCTATTTATTTCAAAAAATCAGTGTTTTTCTCTAACAAACCCTTCAAATCCGCGTTTCTTAAAGGTGGCTTACCAAATCCGACTGATTGCGCGGATAGCAATATCGATTCGCACTTTGCCATCGCCATAAATTTCAACAAACTTTTGACCGTCGGCTTCCAAGTCGCTTTTATACCGTTCATACAAGTCGTCCAAATCGTCAGGATTTTCGCGCAAACCGTCGGGAACCCAAGGAATGTCGGGTTTGCATAATAAATACAAATCCGTTTTATTTTCGCCAATTTGCTTATCTATCCAAGGGTCGCAAACGCCGTATTTCCGTTCCGACCAGACGCGGATAACGCGCAAATCAGTATCGCAAATGACTAAATCATTTGGCGTAGCTTTCGTTTTAAATCGCGAGCTAAACTTAGAATTAGCTTTCAACCGCACCTTCACTCGCGCAGTTTGCTCCTGGTCATGCTGCCCTTTCGCTATCGTCAGCAAATCATCAGCCTCGTAAGGGCGTTCAAGATAGGTCAGAAAGTCGCGTGCAAACTCGGTGACAAGCACGGCATTAAAGTGTTTTGCAAGATGCACGGCGAGGGTTGTTTTACCCGTCGACTCTGGCCCTATAACGACAATGCGTTTCATACAATAATGGGAAAAACAAGAAGAAAAGCCGAAACATTAATGCTGACGCTTTCCTAAATTAAATGGTGGCTAAAGAAAATTCATTGTTTCAAGACTTAAAGATACACATTTTACCAATTTAAAAAGTGTTTTTTTTTTATTTTTTTATTTTTTATAAAATATCTATTTTTAAAAATTTATAAATAACTCATTTTTAATACATTATAAAAATATTAAAAAATATACTTTTTTTGTAAAAACAAATAAAAAGCAAATAATTCGCTGCAATAATTATATTTTATAGTTAGAAAAAAAGAGCTTACCTTTGTGGGTATAAACGGTTTATAATTTAGGAATAG
>JBEEMU010000057.1:0-3124 GCA_041192485.1 Bacteroidota bacterium
AAACTTAGGTGTTTCAAAAAAACTTATGTGTTATTTCAAATAAAAACCGCACCTTTGCATCATAAAACCGAGTTTTTAATAAAATTTATAATTATCATCATTTAACCGCCGTATGAATAAGACAAATTCACCAATTATCGCCCTCCTTAGTGCTGCCGTAGCCTTCCTAATCGTCACCCTTCACGGCTTGCACCTATTGCCAATTCCTGAAAGTGCGGCTTTCGCAACGCGCTGGATTGGCACAGCCGCCTTATGCTATTGGGCATACACGCGCAAGTCATTGACTATCTGGATACTAATAGGTATGGTCGTGGGTGCGGTCATCGGCTACGACTTCCCGGCGGTCGGCATCGAGTTAGATGTTTTGCAAAAGGTGTTTATGAAGCTGATTAAAACCGTGATAGCCCCCTTGCTATTTGGTACACTCATCGTGGGCATTGCTGGCCACTCCGACATGAAATCGGTGGGGCGTATGGGCTGGAAATCGCTGCTCTATTTTGAGGTAGTAACTACCATTGCGCTATTTATCGGCTTGCTCGCTATCAACCTAACGAAGGCGGGCGAAGGTATAAAAAACGAGCAGGCAAGTAGCGAATTGGTGGTTGCCTTTAATAAACCGCTTGCCGCAAACTCACAGACCGTTGTGACCGTCAATAAAGCGAGTGTCGACGATAAGCAAACCGTTGTTGCCGCCAATCATAAACCTGCCGATAGTATCGCGGCCGCGAAAGAAGCTGACATTGCTCGCCTTGCAGGAATGTCGTTCAAAATAGACACCGCCAAAAACACCTTTGCGATAACGCGCAACGGCAAGGCATTAAAGCCCAAACCCGAAGTGCAAAAGCAAGAGTGGAAAGAGATAGTGCTGCACACCTTCCCCGAAAACATCGCCAAATCGATAGCCGAAGGGCAAGTCTTGCAATTAGTCGTGTTCAGCGTCTTGTTTGCTATTGCCTTGTTGATGGTTGGCGACACCTATCGCCGCCCGATGCTCAACTTCGCGCATAGCCTATCGGAAGTGATGTTTAAGTTCACGGGCATTATCATGTATTTTGCGCCCTTCGGCGTAGCAGGAGCTATTGCCTCTACCGTTGCCAACCCGAACCTCGGACTTAGCGTATTCATCAATCTCGGCAAGCTGCTCGGCACACTATATATTGCGCTATTCGTTTTTGTCGTCTGCGTCTTGCTTCCCATTGCCTTGTATATGCGTATTCCGCTTCGTCGCTTCTGGAAATATGCTTCCGAGCCTGTATCTATCGCTTTCGCAACATCGAGTAGCGAAGCCGCGTTGCCTGCCGCACTAAGCGCGATGAAGCGTTACGGCATCAGCAGCAAAGTAGTGTCGTTCGTCATACCAACGGGAATGTCGTTCAACCTCGATGGCACCACCCTTTATTTAGCCCTTGCGGGAATATTCGTGGCACAAGCCGCAGGCGTTCCGATGACGCTTGGCCAGCAAATACTCATGCTTTTTACCTTGATGCTTACCAGCAAAGGCGTAGCAGGCGTGTCGCGAGCCTCGTTAGTTATTTTTTGGCGACAGCCGCCTCCTTCAACCTACCCGAATGGCCAATCGCCGCTATCATGGGCATCGATGCCCTGATGGATATGGCGCGAACCTCCGTCAATATGCTCGGAAATTGTTTGGCAACCGCCGTCGTCGCAAAATGGGAAGGCGAAGAAATACCCGAATTTGATGCAGAAGAAACCGCAGCTTAGGAATGAGAGAAAAATAAGTTGTCCAAGTTTTAGACAGGATTTTGTGCCGAAACAAGGCGCGAGAAACGGGGCATGAACAAAGCGAAAAGCCATAAAAATTGCTTTTTGCGGAGTTATCTCCGCAAATCGGCTGGGCAACCTTACGTTTTGAGCAACGCAGTTTTTGGTAGGAACGAGTATAAAGGCAACCCTAAGTAGTCAATCCATTTAATCCTGTCGGATTGTGAGGTGCAGCGCACCGAAATATTTGTAGCATTGAAATATACGACCAAGCCATGAAGGTGCAGCGCAGGCCAACCTAAAAAACGGAAGAATTAATAGGGCGGTGCGGGACACCTTCATGCTCGTTTCGGGATGATTTTCTACAAATATGATGGTGCGCTACACCTTATACACATAAGCTACAATCCGACAAGATTAACTTGAAACACTACTTAGTAGTTTTAAAAAATGCGTTTAAAATATCCATAGCTTCTAAATTTTGTTGTACCTTTGCCTTCCAAAACAAGTAAGGAACGGAGTCAATTTTAACAAAGCAACCTATTTCCAACGAGTATATTTTTAATTTTAGTAAAAAAAGTCCAATTTGTAAAAAAGAATATGTCAATAATAGTCACGAATTTAACAAAAATATACGGAACGCAGCGAGCTATAAGCAACGTTAGTTTTGAAGCCCGCAAAGGCGAAATCATTGGTTTTCTGGGCCCAAATGGCGCAGGAAAAACCACGACGATGAAGATACTTACCTGCTTTATTCCACAAACCGAAGGCGCGGCGAGCGTTTGCGGCTTCGATACGCAGCGCGACGCAATGGAGGTAAGGCAACGCATCGGCTATTTGCCCGAACATAACCCTGTTTATAAGGATATGTATGTGAAAGAATACCTTGCATTTGTGGGCGAATTGCATAAAATACCGAATGTCAAGCAGCGCGTTGCCGAAATGATAGACCGCACAGGCTTGGGCTTAGAGCAAAACAAACTCATCGGAGCTTTGAGTAAGGGCTATCGGCAGCGGGTCGGGTTGGCGCAAGCCATGATACACAACCCCGAAGTACTGATATTAGACGAGCCGACAACCGGACTCGACCCCAACCAGCTCGTCGAAATTCGCTCCCTTATCCGCGAGCTTTCTGCCGAGAAAACCGTGATACTCAGCACCCACATCATGCAAGAAGTGGAAGCCTTGTGCCATCGTGCTATCATCATCAACAAGGGCGAACTGGTGGCAAACGACACGATTGCGCAACTTCGCAACCGCACTCAAACGGAAACTATCGTGACCGTTGAGTTTTTAGAAGCCGTCAAACAGCAACTTCTTCTTCGTATAAAAGGTGTTAGCAAAGCCACGCAAATCAGCGATAAACAATGGCAATTATATGCCGCAAATGACGTAGATATAC
>JBEEMU010000058.1:0-3058 GCA_041192485.1 Bacteroidota bacterium
AAAGAGGGCAAAATGGAATCGGCTACGGTCAATATTTACCCCTATTCGGGCGACCCCGTGTTGGTTTATTTGGTAGGCGATACGTTTACCAAAGAAAATATTGCCGAAATGCAAGCAAAAATAGGCTGGGGAAGTAAGATTTTTTTTGAAAGCGTTGTTGTAAGCGTGAAAGGGAAATCTAAGAATTTACCCGACGCTTTTAACTTGAAATTGATATAGTCATTCTAATTTTTCGGTCGTAATTACAGAATAAAACGCCTATATACAGTCTTCTCTGTATATAGGCGTTTTATTTATTTATTTGTAATGCTTAAATTTAAGCATTAAATGCAATTTTGATAAACGGCCATCAACTCATTTGTTACCCTTTCGGGTAAAAAACGCTGGGCGTAAAGAAGCCCTTTTTCGCTCATTTTTTCCGCTAAGTCCTTGTTATTCAAGACTATAGAAATGGCATCGGCGATTACTTCAGGTTTTGAAACATCGATGCAAAGCGAGTCTTCGCCTGCGGCTTCCGTTAAGGCTAATTGCGTAGAAGTGATGACGGGCGTACCCGAAAACAGGGCTTCGATGACGGGAATGCCAAAGCCCTCATACACCGAAGGATAGACAAAAACACTTGCCCGTTGATACCATGCTGCAAGATCCTCGTCACTTACATTTTGTAAAAAAACAATGCGTGACCCCAGCTTTTTTGCGGCGATGTATTGCTCTATTTGTGTTCTGTAAGCGTTTTTGCCGCCGCCTACGATATACAAAACGGCTTGATCGAGCGATTTTGGTAGCAATTCCATCGCTTTAACTAAGTTGAATAAGTTTTTTCGCTCAATAATAGAGCCAACGTATAAAATTAGCGGGGTATTTTCTATTTTACCAAGATTTACGCCTATAAAAGAGCAAGATTGGTAAACAACCTCAATTTTCTGCTCCTTTACCCCATAAAATGTCATAATATCCTGCTTCGTACTCTTGCTAATTGCGATGATTTTATCGGCATTTTCGCAGGCATAGCGGCATTTGAAATCGTGCATATACCTGTCCCAAATCGAATATTGTTCGGGGTAGCGTTTGAAAATTAAATCATGCACCGTAAGAATGCTTTTCGCGGCTGATTTTTTGATACCAAACGGCAATTCGTGGCTCAATCCGTGAAAAATATCGACACTGTTTTTGCGAATATCGGCCGCGCAACCCACGCTACGCCAGTAAGCAGCAGGCTGATTTTTAGGCGTAATATGCTGAAAATTAGGTGTTAAAAAATTACTTGTTTTTTCATCTACCACTATTTTTGGCGCAAAAAGCGTGTACCGATGCTCGGGATAAAACTCCTGCAAACCTTTTACAAGGCTTCGGCTATAATTTCCCAAACCGGTATTGTTTTGAAATAGGCGTTTTGCGTCGAAAGCGATGTGCATGAGTTATGTATTGAAAAAGTCGTTATACGAATTATTGTCGCGAATGAGCGGCGTAGGCCCGTTTAAATCGATAGACTGGCGGTTCGATTGATTGATAATCACGTTTTTATCGTCGCCCAAGATTTTAGAAATTCCCTCTTTTTCCCATTTTTCGAGCATTTTCAAGCCTTCTTCTTCAAAAATACCGTTTTGTAGGTCGATGGAGTTCATAAAATTGCCCGATAAGTCCATAAAACGCTGCATTTCGCCGATTTTTTGGCTCACATCGTCGTTCACTGCTTCCATTGCCATGTCGAACATCCGTTTTTTGTCGGGATTTCCGTTTAAAATACTCATTGCCGACGACATAGCGGAATGGGAGGCCTGAATAGCCGAGCGTTCCTGCTTTTTTACCTTTACTTGGTCTTCGAGGTCTAAAGACATGATTTCCGAGTTTTCATACATTTTCACCAAAACGCGGTGCAAAACCTCCATTTTTTTATACAAATCCTCTAAACGGAGGTTCGAATCTTGCAAACGCCCCGCCGCTCGCGATTTCAACACCATAATTGCTTGCTTGTCGTTGCGTTTTGCGGCATCGGCTATCTGCAAGTTTTGGCTGATTTGGCGTTGATTATCTTGGATAATCATGGCGAGCTTTTGCATTTGTCCGCGCAAATTACCGATTTGTTGGTTCATTTTGCGCAAGCTCTTTTTAAGGTCGTCAATGTAGTTTTCTAAAATACCGATAGGGTCGATTTGCACAAAAACGCCTGTAATCCAGCGCATAACGCTCTGGTACATATAGCTGACGAGCGTCCGCACTTTTGGGTCGATAATCATGTAAATCATACTGACTAATACGGCTATCAATCCGACCGTATAAATGGTATTTTCTAATATCGTATTGATAAAAGGCAATATTTTATAAAGAAAATAGCCGACCGCCGCTATGAGTCCGGCGACGAAAACCATGCCTGTAGTGCCTTCGGGACGCTCCCAGAACGATTTTGGCTTGTAATTTTGTAAATCCATGCTTGTTTTTATATTGGAATTGTTGAGTATGAAAAAATTAAGATTATTTAGGTGTGGTACTTTAATTTATTGAATTTAAGATATTTTTTACTTTAAATATTGTTGAATTTTTTGAATATCCATTTCTATTTGCCCGCGTAAGTGCATATAACTCCCTTCGAATTGATTTTTCATGCCCTCTACCTTTTGCGCGTGTTCGGCGACGCTTTGCTTCATACCAGTTGATTTTTGTTGTAAATCGGCAATTTCTTTGTGCAAGGCTTCTATTTGTGCGGTTTTGTCGGATATTGCTTTTTCCATTGCCGCTATTTCGTCTATCATTGTGCGGTTTTTGCCCTCGCCTTGCTGTTTGAGTGCGTCCATGAATTTCTGTTCTTCGCGCTCCAATACATTAATATAGTATAGTGCGGTTTCGCCTAATTTGGGTAGGGTTAAGCCCATCGTTTGCCCCATTGCGAAGGCGGAACGATAGCGCATAGCCTCGTCTAAGCCCAAGTTTTGCGTGGCTTGTAGTGATTGTTTATACTCAAAATAGTCTAAGCCCTGCAAATTATTATCGGCTAAAGCCTTTAATAAAATGTCGGTAAACTGCTGCGAAGGCTGACTTGCCGACGGTGCAGCAGGCGGCG
>JBEEMU010000059.1:0-2970 GCA_041192485.1 Bacteroidota bacterium
GATTAAGCCCATTTTTATAATATTCATAGTATACTTTTATATATCCACAGTTTTTAGAAGATTATGATAAAAATAATTAACTACACGCCCGAAACGAAAGCGTTTATAAAAACCTTGAACGTGGAATGGCTGCAAAAATATTTTTTCGTGGAGCCGATTGACGAAACCGTCTTGAATAATCCGCAAGCCGAAATATTAGACAAAGGCGGCGTTATTTTTTATGCTACGCTGCAAAACGAAATAGTAGGCACGGTTTCTTTATTAAAAATAAACGATTCGACTTACGAACTGACTAAAATGGCTGTTACCGAAGCCTGTCAAGGGCATGGCATCGGCAAAACCTTGATGGAGCATTGCATTTTGGCAGGAAAGCAATTGGGCGCACAAAAACTTATTTTATACTCAAATACCAAATTAGAAACTGCAATTGCACTTTATAAAAAATATAATTTTGTAGAAATTCCGTTAAAAGAATCTAATTATGTGCGTTCTAATATAAAAATGGAGCGTTATATTGGCAATGCCGCCTTGTATGAAAGCGAAGAAATAGTAGAAAACGCCTTTAAAGTAGATGCCTTGCCCTTCGAGCAGCAGCGTTCGCAACGCGGAGAGTTTGCGCAATTAACGCAGGAAATAGCTCGATTAGCCGCCGTAAAAGGCGCACCTATTTCCGTTTTAGATATTGGCGTAGGCAATGGCCGCATTTTGCGATGGCTTTTTGAAAAACCCGAAATTTGGCAGCACATCGCCGCTTACGACGGAACTGATAACTCGCAAGCCTGCATCGATTTAACCCATAAAACGATTGCCGAACTCGGCGTTGCCGATAAAGTAACCGCTCACTTTGCCGATGCTGCGCAATTAGATAAATGGCAAAAAAACTACGATTTGATTATCACGACCTGGTTTACGGCAGGCAACTTTTTTCCGCCTAATTTCCCCTTTGATACTTATAATCCCGTTGCTGCGCGTTTAAATTTAGACAGAAATCCGCAGTTTGAAAAGGTTTGGAAAGCGGCTTATTTGCTATTAAATAAAGGTGGAGCTATCATTTTTGGCTGCGTGTATATAGATAACGATTCCACGCGCCGCAAACAGGAAAGTTTTTATCGCAATTACGGCATGACCGCCATCACCGATGAACACGATTCATTTAGCGCAACAAAAGAGCGTTTTTGGTCGCAGCGATTCACCGAAGAGAAAATACGCAAATACTTTCAGTTCGCCCCTTCCGCAAACATCACCTTCACTTATTTAGACGATGAAAATTATGCGATGCAGGTTTGTATAGAGTAACCCTTTAAACCTTTTCATTTCCATATAGTCAAATGTAAGCAGCTACGGCTAAATAAACACGGTTATCATTACGCGAAAGCACCCCCTTTTACAAGGTTTCAAAACCGTGATAATTTATATACTACTACTTATACTTTGTTTCATTTCTTTTGTTCAAAATCATTTAATTTTATTATGCAAAAATTACTATTAGTTGCGGTTTGCGCCGCCATTAGTGCGCTTTCGCTACAATCGTGTGGCAAAGTGGAAGTTGAGCGCGACCCGATTGCCTTAACTGAAAACGTTACCTTAAAGGCAAACGAAAAATACACCTTCACGCTGCCCGAAAACACATCTGATGATGCGTTTTCTATTGCCACCCAAGCCGCGCATTTTAGCGTAAGCGAATTAGGCAAAGATGCTGCTGGCAAAATGATTTATCAGTACACGCCTGCCACCAATTATAAAGGCAGCGATATGGTCGTCATCTCCAATCCAGAAGAAAAACACGGACAAGGCGGCCAACACCCACACAGCGGCGCACCTGCTGGCGGCGGTCAATGCGGCGGCGGCGGTCATGCAAACGGCAGCCCTTCCCACGATGGACACCAAGACGAAACAAATTATATCATCACAATCAATTTTACGATTAAAGATGCTACAACAACCAAAGTTGCCTCAAATAGTTTGACGCATTAGGGGGTTTCGTTTTGTAAAACAAAAAACAGCATAGGGAAAACACGTTTTTCTCTATGCTGTTTTTTTTGTGCTGTTTTTTTGTGCTGTTTTTTTTGTGTAAGGGTGCAGGAATCGGTAAAAGATAACTTGGTTAGTTTTACACGCTCCTTAGTAGTCAATCCATTGAATCGTGTCGGATACGGCAGTTTGTACAAACACACCCCGACTCTGTGAGTCGGCTAAAAAGAATCCGACAGCATTAACTTGAAAGGCTACTAAGTGATTATTTTAAATTGATGTTATTACAAATGGCTACAAGCGTTTAAAATAAAGGGATTTATAGTATTAAAGTCTGCAAAAGGTATGTACGAAAAACCTTGAATGGGATTTAATATGAATAGCCATAGGTTGCAACCTACGGGGCAAATGTTGTGTTTTTCAGAACCCTGAATAAGGCTTTTCAGAGCCTTTCTTTCGTCAATTTAAATGTGCGATTTAAACGAAGTTTAAATACCTCTGCGAAACACTGCAACGCCTCTGCGAAATTCTGCGTTCTAAAAAAGCAACTCTACGTTTAAAAAAACGCTGCGTTTAAAAAACTCTACGTTTAAAAAACTCTGCGTTTAAAAAAACTCTACGTTTAAAAAACTCTACGTTTAAAAAACTCTGTGTTTAAAAAAATGTAAGGAAACGATTTTAAATAAACAGAGCCGCTATACTGTACAGGTTTTAACACGAATTTCACGGATTATCCACGGATTTCACACAGGTTTTATCCTTATTTTAGCTTGGAAAAAGATTAAAAAGGTATTCGCAGTACGATTAGTTCCAAATTTGAAGTAATTTTAGGGTAATTAGCGATACAAAACCAGCATTTTCTTATAAACTTTCACAAAAAAGCGAGCCGCCCCAACTATTGTCGGGAGCGGCTCGCTGTATGTTCTACTTATCAGTAACGTGTAATTCTATTGTTTCACTACCTTGCGAACGATACGTTCGCTGTCGCCTTTTTTGATA
>JBEEMU010000060.1:0-7431 GCA_041192485.1 Bacteroidota bacterium
ATTGTTAAAAAAATATCGTTGAAAAATAGTAAAATATTAGAAAAATATCGTTGAAAAATAGTAAAATATTAGAAAAATAAAAAAATAATTATCATCATAAAGCGAGAATGGCGTTCACCACCTGTTCAAAATCATCGCCCCAAGCCAAAATGCCGTCTTGATGCCCACCCATGATTAAAATATTATTTAAATAACTGTTTCTACTTTGTGTAAACAAAAACTGTACCGTTTGTGCCATTTCTGGTGTGCCATAAACAATTTTACTATCAGTAGTTGGTAAGATATTGTAATAATCGTGCCAAATCCGATGACTGTGAATATGTATAACTACCTGACAATCAGTAAAGTTAGCATATAGGTTAGCGTGTGTCAAGGCTTCCGACGAGGCTTTTATTTTTCCTTTACAAAAGGCTAAGTTATTTTTTATATTCCAATATGTTACTTTTGCATATTCGTTTGGCGAAAGCCACTCTTTCCTGCCCGTCTGCGTACCCGATATAATAAAGTGAGCAGAATTTGCGCCGCACCGCTTGCTAATATTTCCATAACCATAGCCGCGCTCGTCTTCGCCTATCAATTTATGTTGCCATAATAAGTGGCGATAATGCTCCAAATCCGCGATAGTTTCGGCGGCGATGCAAGCCGCATTTTCCCAATTTATAGTATATTTTATAACGCCGTCTTTTATAAGGTCTTCTTGCATAGGAATATAAAATCTATAAAAAAACGTAATTCTTTTAAGCTGCGATTTAAACGAAGTTTAAACACCTCTCCTGCCTCTCTCTGACCTCTTTTATCAACTCGCTCTGCGAAACTCCGCGTTTAAAAAACAACTCCGCGTTTAAAAAAACAACAAAGAAAAAACTACAGAACCTAAGCCTGCGGAAACATCGCCTTTATAGCCTCTTCATTCGCTTCACAAACGCCCCGTTCGGTAATCAAACCCGTAATTAGTCGGGCAGGCGTGATGTCAAAGCCATAATTTAGCGCACGAGTGCCTGTCGGAAATAAGCGAACCGTTTTCAATTCGCCAGCGTGAACGCCCTGCACCTCCAAGACCTCTTGTTCGCTTCGGGTTTCAATCGGAATGTCTGTCAAGCCGTTTGAAATACTAAAATCGAAAGTGTGCGACGGGAGAGCCACATAAAACGGTACATTATTGTCGTGTGCAGCCAATGCTTTCAAATAAGTGCCTATTTTGTTGGCTACGTCGCCGGTGCGCGTTGTTCGGTCGGTTCCCACAATACATAAATCTACCAGACCCTGTTGCAGCAATAATCCGCCAGTATTGTCGCTAATGACCGTATGCGGAACGCCTTGTTGTGCAAGTTCGTAGGCTGTAATGCTGCCCTGCATCCTTGGGCGCGTTTCGTCCACCCACACATGAATAGCAATTCCTTTTTGATGCGCCAAGTAAATAGGCGCGGTTGCCGTTCCCCAGTCGATGCATGCCAACCAGCCAGCGTTGCAATGCGTTAATACATTGACGATTTTTTTCGATTTTTGGTTGCTTATATATTCAATTATTTTTAAACCGTGTTCGCCAATCTGCTTACATATCGCCACGTCTTCTTCTATAATATCGAGTGCGGTTTGTCGTGCAATACCGATTTTTTCGTCGTAAGAAACGCCTTTTTCTATAGCAGTAAGTTGCCTTGCAACCGCCCAGTGCAGGTTTACTGCTGTAGGGCGAGTGCGCAATAATTTGTCTGTTAGCTTTTTTATATCTCTGTCCCAAGTGGCAGGGTCGGCTTCGCGCAAACCCAAATAAAAGCCAAGTGCGGCGGCGGCTCCAATAAGTGGCGCACCGCGTAGCCACATTTCCTCGATGGCAGTAGCCACGTCGTTTGAAGTTTTAAGTGCAATCCTGCGTAATTCATGCGGAAGGAAGCGTTGGTCAATGGTGTAAACTAAGGGTACTTCCGAGTCTGACTCGTCGAGTGAAATGGTGCGGTGTGCCGTGCCGTTAATATTCATAAAATGGTGATTATAACAAATGATAATTTTTTTATAAATTTAAAACATTCATTCACAATCAACCAATAAAAAAATGCACATCTTTATATATTACGATTTTTTTCATCGAATGGTTGCATTGCTTGTAAAATATTTTATAAAAAATAGTTTATATTTCCTTTTCTAAATGTGTTTTTCGAGGCGCAAAGGTACAACAAATAACGGTATTTTGTAGCTATTTTTTGACATTTTTAACTCGTTACATTGTCGTAAATTTGCGGTCTAAATATAAACTTTTATGACCACTTTTTAAAGATGAAAAAAATAACAACTCCTTCCTTTTTGCCCCTTTCGGTCCTTATTTACCTCTTTTCGCAGCTTCTATTTTCGGCTTGTGCCAACGCTCAAAACGCCCCAAACCCAGAATTTCGGGCAAGCATCGACCAAGATACGATTGCTTTAGAAGGCTATTTGACGCTTACCGTCACCTTTCAAAATTGCGATGCCAAGGGTTTTCAGTTGCCTGAAATGCCCAATTTTCAGCTGGTCGGCCAGCCCAGTTCGCAAACGTCGATGTCGATGATTAACGGCAAAACCACCACCTCGTCAGCCTACACCTATAGGCTGAAACCCAAAAAAACAGGCAAATTTACGCTCGATAAAATTAGTCTAAAAATGGCCGATGGAAAGACCTTAGAAACCGATAAAATTAAAATTGTCGTGCTTGAAAAATACAAAAATAACTCGACACATAACCATAGAAAACAGGTTTCGCCGCCCGTTCAATCGCCATTTTTCGAGCCACCATTTGGTCAATTTCCGCAAAGCCCCTTCGAAAAACCAAGCCCAAAACCCAAAAGAAAGACGATTCAGATATAATTTTATGTAATTTTTTTATGATTACTCATTTTTTTATTTGAATGTGTAAGCCTTAAATTGATATTTTTTTATATATTTTGAAGAACATTATTTTGAAAAATAATGAAATTTAACGATAATTTAATATAAAATTTTCTTTTATCGTTAATAACAAAATAATATTCTTTTATATAAAACGACTTGCAAGCTCCTCGTTTTCTTAAGGTTTTGCCGCCTAAAATACCGATGCAACTATTTAGTACAAGCAATAGAAAAACATTCTTACTTTTGTAATCGATTTTGGCGTGAACTATATATTGCAACTATCTAATATAAAGCAAATTGTTACAATCATTAACAACCTAACTAATCCATTTCTATCACTATTATAATTTTAAAATGAACAAATTTTTTCTACTTGCTTTCAGCTTTATTGTGAGCCTTTCGGCTTCCGCACAAAGCAGCACAAATCTGCCTGCTTCACGCAAAGCGGTCCCTATCCAGTTTGCCCCTTCGGGCGAGCCTATCGCGCCTGCGGCAAACGCCTCTGACGAAACGAATTCGGCTTACGACACCGCAAAACGCGCCTATACTGAACTTCAAGAGGCTATCCGCGCCGAAAAAGCAAGGGCCGAAGCTTTCATGGCAACAAAAGCGCAGGGCGCAGCCGCTACCAAACCAGCCGCCGCCGCTAAACCAGCCACCACGACGACCAAACTAACCAAACAGCAACTGTTTGAAAAGTATGGCCCGCTCGAATACGGAAATCATACCGACGAAATGATTAAGGAATGAGAAATGTCTCATACCTCCTACTTAATCCGTTCTTCCAGCACGACATGTAATAATTAACTGATGTTAAGCAGAACCTCATAGAGGTTACAGGTTGGTAGAAAAAATAAACGGTATAGTTGGCCAATGCCGTTAGGCATTTAAGAATCGTATGCTTTGAGCGATGCTCGTTCACTACGTTCATCTACGGCATTCATAGAACCTGCCAAAAATAACATGACTACCAACGTTAAAGCCCTACGGACTTGCTTTGCGTAATAATTTATAATCAATCCACATTTTTTTTAACAAATAGAAAATGAAGCAACTAATATTTTTATTTGCACTACTGCTAACCGCAGGCTTCACGTATGCCCAAGACAAAGTCGCCGTTTCCAAGGAGGAGATGACACTGCGCAAACAACTTCTTGTGAAGTTTTACGGCGAAGAGATGGACCAACATCTCGCCGAACTAACCGCCACGGAAGCCGATCTCGCTCGCTTGCGCTGGAAAACGCCTATCTCCGAGCAGATGTACAAAATAAACGGGCTCGACCAGTACGGCTCTACCGACCAGTTTGTCGGACAACCTGCCGGCTTATTATTTATACTAAGCGGCCAAAAGGTAAGTATCCCAGCCGATGTATATAAATCATTGTCGGATTTCTCCCGCGAGTATCTTGAAAAATTCAAAGACCTCGTAAAAATCATTGACTAATCCATTTTTTAACTAAATGTAAATTTACATTATGCAATTTTTTACACGATTATATGCGCGGCTACTACCCGATTCATCGGGGAACACCACGCAAGCCAAACGCACGGCGCATCGAGCAAGCGAGCATATAAACAGCAAGTCAGCCTTGTTGCTTGTGGCTGCTTTGCTCTTTTCCGTTTCGATGGCACAAGCCCAACAAATTGCGGTAACGGTGTCGGGTACGGCGGTTACAACACCTGCGCTATCGGCAAGTTATACCACCTTGGCACTCGCCTTAAACGCGGTAAACAATATTACGGCCTATCCTACGCCGGGTACTATTATTCTTACCTGTACGAGTGGCACCTTCGAAACCGCCCCCGTCACAGGGCTAACACTTGGTAGTGCTACCTTAAACCCGCTACTAAGTGCTACTAACACCATCACGATTACCAAATCGGCGGCGGGTGCAGTAACACTGAACGCAGGTTTAGGCGTGGCGGCGGGACCAGTAACCGCTACGCCCGACTGTATCATGAAACTTTCGGGTGCCGACTGGGTGACAATCAACGGCTTGACTTTTACCGATGGAAACTCGGGTTCGGCAACGGTCGCTATGGAAATCGGGCTTGGCTTGTTTAAGTTGAGCGCGACCGATGGCTGCCAAAATAACACCATTCAAAACTGTATCTTCAATATGCAGCGCATTAACAATACTGGGGCTACCGCGCCTTTGCTCGATGGGGCTGTGGCAATTGAAATGGTTAACTCAACGGCAGCAGCAGCAATTACTTCGCTAACGCCTACGGCGGCATCGGGAACAAACTCGAATAACAAATTTTACAGCAACACAATAAATGGTGGTAATATCGGCATCGGCTTTAACGGCTATCTAGCTACCGTAGGTATGGGACCTACCCCTACTGCCAGTACCTTCCTTGGCGACTTAGGTAACGATGTGGGCGGAACGGGTGCTTCGGGTGCTACTACCGGCAATACGATATTAAATTTCGGCGGCGGGGCTGCTACAAACCCTGCGGCAGGTATTCGTGCTAATCAGCAATGGAGCCTAAATGTGGGCAATAATACGATTAATAATAACAACGGCTCGGGCGTAAACCACGCGACTACCCTGCGCGGTATTTACTTGCAAGCGGGTTTGAGTGCGAATGTGACTTGTACTTATAATACAGTTACTACTCAAGGCGGAGGTACAGCAACGGCACTAACGGCTATTGAAAATGTCATTGGCTCAACGGCTGCTATTAATACGGTTAATATCAATAACAATATTATCCGACTTGCATACACAACAGCAACAACAGGTGTTATGACGGCTATTCTTAATAGTTCGACTGCTGCAAATGTAAATATTAACAACAATAATATTCAAGGAGTAGCCTCTACAAACTATCCAAGTACAGGAACTATTCCTATTATTAGTGCGGGTTCTCCAGGTGGACCATTAAATGTTACAGGAAATACTATTTCTAATTTTACAATGACGGGCGCATCTGGGACGTTTAGAGCCATAACTGGTGCAACGCCTACTGGTTTGTATTCTGTCACAGGTAATTTGATTGAGAATTTGTCTTATACAACAGTTACTTCTACGGGGAGCATTACGGGTATCTATGACTTTTCTAGCGCAACCTTGATGAACGTAAATAACAATATTATCAGAAATTTCTCTACGCCTGTAACTGGAACTTTAAATGGTATTCAAAACAATACTGTAGCGGGAACATTTCAATGTAAAAGCAATCAAATTTATAACTTCACTACTAGTACAGGCGGCGCAGGTGGCTTTTCTGCCAACGGTATTACTTGGGCAAATGCAAATGTCGACCTAAGCAATAATATCATTTACGCCATCAATAGTACAGGAACAACAGGCGGTACCGCAGGCACTATCAACGGTATTACACATAGTGGCGCAGCAACTGTTAATGGCAATGCAGTATATAATTTATCATCTAATAGTACGAATGTCGTTATAACGGGTATCACAACAGCCACCGCTACGGGTACAAACACCGTTACCAATAACTTGATAGGTGATTTACGTGCGCCTAACTCTACTGGAAATATTACAATAAGTGGTATGCTTGTAAGTGGTGGCACACCCAATAATATTTACCACAATACCGTAAATATTGCGAATACTACAGCAAGTGCGACTACTTCGGGTACAAGTGCTATTTATTTCAGCAGTTCCACGCCAGTAAATAATTTGCGAAATAACGTTTTTGTGAACACTTCTGCGGCAGGACCAACAGGCGGGTTTACAGCAGCTATCCGATATACGATTGCGCCAACATCTACTAACTTTCCGGCTACTAATAATAATAATTTTTATTATGCAGGAACCGCAGCAGCCAATAAAGTTTTATATTGCGAAGGTGCAACTGCCGCACCAACTAATGGTCAACAAACTATTGCTGCTTATAAAACATATATAAATACGACCTTGCCTGTTTCTGGTAGAGAATCGTCTTCGGTTTCGGAAGCACCTAATTTTGTATCGACTACAGGTTCGAACCCTATCACAACTTTTCTACAGTATAACACAAGTATAGGAACGCAAATAGAACAAGGCGGAGGAACAGGTACAGGTATTTCGACTGATTACTCAGGAACTACTCGTTGTCCGGGTGGTAGCTGTCCAGGCGGAGCAACTACGCCAGATATGGGAGCTTGGGAACTAAACGGTGTTGCATTGGACTTGACAGCACCGAATATGACTTATACAGCAGTACCAAACTCGGCTTGCCCAACCGCACCAAATTTATCGGTAGCAATAACCGATGCAAGCGGTGTAAACACAACAGTAGGAACAAAACCGCGACTATACTACAAAAAATCTACAGACGCAAATACTTATGCAGGTAACACGAGTGCCGATAATGGTTGGAAATATGTAGAAGCAAGTAATGCGAGCTCGCCACTTTCTTTTGCGTTCAACTACTCGGGTTTGCAGTCGGCAGTCGTTTCAGGCGATATTATCCAATATTTTGTGGTTTCGCAAGACTTGGCAACTACGCCAAATGTTGGTATCAATAGCGGTACTTTCGCAGTCGCGCCGACTAGTGTCAATTTAGCAGCAGCACAATTCCCTTTAACAGGAACTATTAATAGTTTCACGATTC
>JBEEMU010000061.1:0-2627 GCA_041192485.1 Bacteroidota bacterium
TGCGTTGAACTCAAAATTTGCCTTGCTTCGTGCCAAAATCCTTCGCAAAACCTGCCCAGGTTATCATTTACACGTTCCTAAATATGACTGAAGAAAAAAATATTGCGCCCGACGCGGCGGAAAACACAAATCCAGCGAAAGGCAAACTCATTTTGAGTATTCTTGCTGTAGTAGTTGCCGTGGGCTTCTACGTTTTTTATGGCTATTATGCCAAAAACTATCGGGCAAATGTACCTACAAAACTGGCGCAAAGGTATGTTTATATCCCAAACAACACAAGTTTTGACAGTTTGGTAACAATACTGCAAACAAACGGGCAGTTGATAGATGCGCCGTCGTTTCGCGAAGTTGCTGCCGATGAAGAGTATAATAAGCTAAGGGTGCGCCCTGGACGCTTTGAGATAAAGCCGAGTATGGGCAATAAAACGCTCGTTCGGTTGCTCAAAGTGGGCAAACAATCGCCTGTAAAGGTGTCGTTTAATAACAAACGGTTGATGGAAGATGTTGCGGGCTATCTGGGCAAGGTTTTGCAACCCGATTCTGCGGCATTTATGGCGGTTTTCAACGATGCCGACTATTTGAAAACGGTAGGCTACACGCCGCAAACGGTGATGACCGCCTTTATTTCGAATACTTATGAACTGTTTTGGACAAACGAGCCGAAAGATGTGTTGGCGCGTATGATAAAAGAACATGATAGGTTTTGGAACGAAGACCGTTTGGCGAAAGCCAAAAAATTAGGCTTGACCCCCACGGAAGTGTACACTTTGGCTTCGATTGTGGAAAAGGAAACTTTGGCGAGCAAAGAGAAGTCGCGAGTGGCAGGTGTGTACCTCAATCGGTTGCATCAGGGCTGGAAATTGGAGGCCGACCCCACGGTGGTGTATGCGTGTCGGCAGTGGGATTTGCGCCGCATTTTGCTCACGCATTTAGCCACCGATTCGCCTTATAATACATATATGTATATGGGTTTGCCGCCTGGGCCTATTTATTTGCCGCAGTTCACCACGCTCGATGCCACGCTCGATGCCGAAAGCCATCGCTATATGTTTTTCTGCGCCGCGCCCGACAACAGCGGAACCCACGTTTTTGCGGAAACGCTTGCACAGCATAATGCAAACGCCGCCCTTTACCACAAATGGCTGAACGAGCAAGGCAGGCTGCCAAATGTGAAAAAATAAGGAATGTGTAGGTGATAAATTGGGCTGGTTTTGCCACGGATTTTGCCACGAATTATCTAATTTTGCCTTGGCGGTTGATTCCGCCTTTACTGATTCCTTATCAATGCAGGCGGTAGCTAAGACCGACCATGCCCATCAATTGCTTTTCGCGAAAGCGGTCGTTATCTAAATAGAGTTTTCTATCGGTTGTAAATTCAGCGAAAGCGAAACACAAACCCGCATTAAACGCTAATTTATTATTCAAATGGTAGCGCACAACTAATTCGGAACTGAGACTACCTAAATCATTATCGCCGATGAGCAGCAAATTAGGGCTGGTAGCATTCCCTTTTACCGCACCCTGATTGGCGGCAGTAGCGTGTACCGATTGGTAATTATAGGCTGCACTCCCAAAACTCAAACCTGTCAAGTCGATATTAAAGCCGACATCGAGGCGATTGGTAATCGCATACTCCAAGTAAAGCGGAATGTTGATACTGGTTACAGTAAACGAAGAGGACTGCAGGGTGTCGATATTGGCACCAATTTTAGTGCCGTCAAAAAACACTATCGGCCCCGTTCTGCCTGTTGTGAGTATGGCGGGTGCGGTCAAAAAAGTCGTTTTGCTTCCGAAATTATGGTTAATCCGCAAACCGTAGCCTATTTTGAAGCGGCGATTTGCGCCGATGCCAAATAGCTGTTTGGCAGATAGGGCTAAAAGCGCGTTTTTGCCGTCGGTAGCCGCATTAAAATCTGACGAAATAGCGGAACGGTAGAAATTCGGCGCGTCCTCACGCGTTTGTGCCAGGAGGTTTTGTGTGAAAAATAGGCTGAAGCCAAGCAAGAATAATTGTTTCATTTTATACTGTTGCTGAAAAAATACTTGTGAATAATAAAGATAAAAGCCCTGTGAGTTATTCTGTTTGCCGTAGCAGTTTTTTGACCTATTAGACCTGCAAGAACTATTGTACAGCTTTGATTTCAAGTGTCACCTCATCTGACATTATCCAGCTACTGCCGCCCACATTATAGGTCATGCGGTTGAGGGTAGCCGTCCCGCTAAAAGTCGTTTTACCGCCTTGTTCGCTTACTTTGACTATTATTGTCACGTTTTGTGTTACATCTTTGATAGTCAAATTGCCCGTTACTTTGAGCACATTCGCGCTCGAAGCCGTCACACTCGTCGAAACAAATTTGATGGTAGGATATTTACTCGCATCAAAAAAGTCGCTTTTGCGCAAATGATTATCGCGCATAACGATGCCTGTGCTGATAGAAGTCGTTTTAATTTCGCCCGAAAAACGGCTATTACTCGGGTTTATTTTATCGTAAACAATCGTCGTGCTGACGTGTTTGAAAGAGCCCTCTACGCGGACACCCGCATTTTTGATGGCGAACTGTGCGCTTGCGGTTTGTGCCGTAGCCTGATGAGCAATGCCGAACATCAATAAGTAGCTGTATATAAGT
>JBEEMU010000062.1:0-5934 GCA_041192485.1 Bacteroidota bacterium
GTTTTATACTATTTAACAAAAAGTTATACTAGCCAAATTCGCCGCGCCGACCAATACCGTAAACTAAAACCTGCTTTTTTTATTGGTATTTTGAGTAATTTCAGCCAAACCCAAAACGAGCATTATATTAGCCGTAGTCGTATTCAAGATATTGATACGGGCGAAGTAACTATTTCGGACGTAGAATTTAATTTTATACAATTACAAAAATTCCATAAAACAATTGATGAGTTAGAAAACCTAACAGATAAGTGGATTTATTTCATCAAAAACGCTGAAAATTTGGAGGTTATTCCCGATAACGTGGACGATAAGGGCTTGCTGTCTGCCTACGAAGAGGCTAATCAGCATACTTGGTCGCAAGAAGAGTTAGACGCTTACGATTATGTTGATATGCGCGAAGAAGATGGAAGGGCAAGAATGGACTTGGCTATTAAAAAAGCCTTGGCAAAAGCGCAAGCAGCAGTAGAAAAAAAGGAAGAAGAAACGATTTTAAGAATTTACAAAAAGGGTAAAACAGCAGAGGAAATAAGTGATTTATTAGATATTGAATTGCCAAAAGTACAGCAAATCATCGCAGATTATGAAACATCACAGAATAAAAAATGAATGAACTAATGCCCAACACGATATTCCCGCATAGCACGCGGGAAACGCTTGTGCCATCGGGAATATAAACGGAAGAAGAAGTAACCACAATCATAGAAAAACATCGCAAATAAAAATAACACTAACACCCAATACGATATTGCCGCTAACCCTCCTCTAAACGTAGGAATGTAGCAATGAAATCGAAGAACGCTTTGCCAAAGCTGGGAAAAGCGTTCTTCTGTTTTTCTGTCGTTAAAAAAAATCTAAGAATATCGAACATTTTTTAAAAATAAATGTTATAACCTTATAGGAAAGCGTATTTCGATGCAAGCAATCCATTTTATAGCATTTTTAAAATCGCTTTTTATTACCATACAATGTACAACTACGCCAGTTGTACGTTATTTTTTTTATCCTTTTTAGAAGGCCTTTTATGAATAAGCGTTAGGAATTATTTATAAATTATCAATATTTTAACATTATAAACGCCGCATCGGAACGCCTAACGCCCATGCTGCACTCTCTAAACAATATGGCTTTCATATATTTAACACAAGAAGGTAACGACAAATTAAAGGCGGAACTAGAAGAACTTAAAACCGTAGGACGTTCCGAAGCATCACGCGCTATTGCGGAAGCTCGCGAAAAAGGCGACCTTTCTGAAAACGCAGAATACGATGCCGCAAAAGAAGCGCAAGGCTTGCTTGAATTGCGTATCAATGATATCGAAAAAACGCTGTCAAAATCTCGCGTATTAGATTCTGCAGACTTAGACACCTCGCAAGTAGGCGTGTTTATGACCGTGCGTATTCTGCACGAAAAACTCAAAAAAGAGTTTACCTACAAACTTGTAAGCGAAGCTGAAGCCGACCTCAAAACAGGTAAAATTTCAGTGACTTCGCCTATCGGAAAAGCCCTGCTCGGTAAGAAAATTGGCGAAACCGCCAACGCTGAAACGCCAAGCGGCGCACTTCCGTTTAAAGTTTTAGACATTTCTTTATAAGGAACGTGTCCAAAAATAACAGCAACAAAACAAAAAACGCCTGTTTATCGCAATGATAAATGGGCGTTTTTTTGTTTTAGGAAATAAGTTCTACGCTTTTTGACAGTAAGGAATTGTTAAACTTTTCGTAGAACGCGCTGCGTTGAACTCAAAATTTGCCTTGCTTCGTGCCAAAATCCTTCGCAAAACCTGCCCAAGTCATCATTTACACGTTCCTTACATCGCCATAAACCGCTCAATTTGCCGCCGATGCCGCAAGATGTGAACGATAGCGTGTTCCATCAGTTGCTCGATGTCGTAAGATTGCCCCCAGCGCACCAAAATTTTCTTCTCGTTGTCATGCACCTCTATTCCGATAGTCGGGTAGCGGCTAAAAACGGCTTCGGTAAACTCGAACATCGCATCTAATGCCGCTTGATATTCTTCTGCCGTATCCAAATAGACGGCTTCTCGGAACGCCAAAGCCTCGCCTTGTGTATTGCCCACATACAAGCTATAGGTATAGCCGCTTCGCACAACGTGCGCCAAAACCGTTTGCACCGAGCGGCAATCGGGGTCGTCTGTGTTCGAGTCGGCGGTTCGAACGAGTTCGGCAGCACTAATAGTGCCGATAAGCTCTTTTAAGTTGGCAATTGCGCGTTCGTACTCATCGAGTAAGCCGCCTATTGCGCCGTTTGTACGAAATTTTTTCATAAAATAAAAACTGTTGAAACCAAGCACAAAGGTACGAAAATAAGTAGTAGTATCTAAATAATTACGCACTTAAACTGGGAAAAATAAGACGTTCTGAGGTAATAGTTCACGAAATTATCAGATTGTTGGCTAACGCCAAAAGTGAGTAGGTGCAGCGCACCATAATATTTGTAGCAAAATCAAAAGTAAAATACGTCAAGGTGCAGCGCACCGTAATCTAATACGTTGGTTATCAGTTGCTTATATATTTCGGTGCGCTGCACCTACCGCATAACTGATACTATAAATACTATAAATATTTAGGGTGCGCTGCACCAATAAAGTACGTTTAGCCAACTACCCGATATTTCCGTTTATATATAAACAAAATTGTTTATATATAAATAACATAGTTTTTAGTCACAAATTTCCCGTTTGTGACGTTTTTTTATCATCAATACAAACATTTTAGTTTAATAATATTGTCTGTTTTTAAAAATACGCCAGCAAATGGCTATTTTTTTATTCATAATACAAACATTTTTGTCTAATTTTATTGTTTAAATTTATTTTTTAAATCTGTCACAAACCATTTTCAAAATGAAAAAAATAATCAACCTGCTCGCCTGCACCTTGTTTGCAACGACTATTTTCGCGCAAAACGTAGGTATCAACACCACAACGCCCGACAATTCGGCAGTACTTGACATTACCGCTACCGACAAAGGTATGCTCGTGCCGCGTATGACCGAGGCGCAACGCAACGCTATTGCCACACCTGCCACAGGTTTGTTGATTTATCAAAATAACAACACAGCAGGTTTTTACTATTATAACGGCACGGCTTGGGCTGCGCTTGCACCCGCAATGCAGGGCATTCCTACAAAAATCCAAGATACGGACGCAAATACCAAAATAGAAACCGAAAAAACGGCAAACGATAATTTGATTCATTTTACCTTAAACGGCACAGAGCAGTTTAAAATGAACCGAGGCAGTTTGGAGGTTTTGAATACAGGCGGTTCGGTTTTGATAGGCAAAGAAGCAGGCTTAAACGAAGATTACAGCGCAGGTAATCAGAATGTAGGGCTTGGTTTTCAAGCCTTAAAAGCCTCTACCAATGGTTTTAATAATGTGGCAGTTGGTTCGCGTGCCTTATGGTCGCAAGCCGACGGCAACGATAATGTGGCTATTGGTACAGACGCTTTGCGTTCTAATAATGCCTATTTTAATACCGCAATTGGTGCATTTGCAGGTGCAGAAAACAACGGCAATGGCAATATATTTTTGGGCTATCATGCAGGCGAAAACGAAATGGGCAGCAATAAATTATATATCGCAAACAGCAATACCACAACACCTTTGATTTTTGGTAATTTTACTACCAAAAAAGTAACGATAAACGATAGTTTGCAGACCAAATATTTGCGTTTGCCAACAGGCGCAACAAATGGTTATATTCTAAAATCAGATGCTGCTGGTAACGCAACTTGGGCTGCGCCGAGTATTTTGACCGAAAGCGACCCAAAAGTAGGGAGTTTGACCAATCGTTATGTGCCAAGATGGAACGGTACGACCTTAGAAAATACGAATATTTATAGCAACGGGAATGTGGGCATTGGCACAACTTCGCCTACGGCTTTGCTAAGTATTGGTACAGGCTATTTTAATAATACAAATGCCATTATGAGCGTCAATACAACAAGTGAGAAGCCTTTGATTATTGGCGAAACAACCAATCAGAAAGGGATTATTTTGGGGTATAGGGGCAACGATATACAAGGGCGTTCGGGTACGCAATTCGCTAATAATACGGATTTATTGCTTAATCCGTATGACGGAAATGTAGGTATTGGAACTACTTCGCCTACGGCAAAATTAGATGTTGCTGGCGATATTAAAGTAAATTCGGGCATTGTGGTTGATGCCGATAACCTAAATAATAGCGATGGCGTGAATATTTTGCGTTTTGGTGCAACGAACTCGGGCGAAGGCATTGGCTCAAGCCGCGCACTTAGCAATAACAGTTATGGTTTAGATTTTTATACCAATAACGCAATCCGTATGTCTATTGCGAATTGGGGCGGTGTAGGTATTGGCACATTTTTCCCTGCTAATAAGTTGGATATTAACGGTGGCATGGCGGTTGGCGCAAACTATGTAGAAAATTTTATAGCACCCACAAATGGCGCAATTATAGAAGGTAATGTAGGCATTGGTACAAATAATCCAAGTACAAAATTAGAAGTAGTAGGCAAAACTAAAACGACCAATTTGCAAATGACAGCAGGTGCAAGCAACGGTTATATTTTAAAATCAGATGCCGCAGGTAACGCTGTATGGGTGAATCCAACTACTTTGCCAATTACCGAAACTGACCCAAAAGTGGGCAATTTGACCGCAAATTACTTGCCAAAATGGGGAACTACGGCTTTAACAAATACGCAAATATTAGACAATGGCACGAATATTGGCATTGGCACAAGCATTTATAACACGAATAATAAATTGATGATTGGCGGTGCCACAGTCATTGGCGGTACTAATTATGCTTCGGGCAATATGCCTGCACCTACCAACGGTTTGTCGGTAGAAGGCGATATTACGGCTGGTTTGCCCGCATCGGGTGCAGGTAGCGGGTCGGGTGCGCGATTAAGTGTGTTTAGCACAGCCAATAATGTCGGCTTGTTCAAAGGTTCTAATAATGCAGGCACCAATTTGACTTTAATGAATTACTATTCGGGCTCAAGTATCAATAAATTTGACTGGATTGTGGGCGGCAACGCAAGCAGCGAAGGCGTAGGTAGTTTGATTTTAAAAGATAATACGAATACCGTGATGGTTGTCAAACAAGGCGGCAATATCGGTATTGGCGTACCCGCACCTACGCAAAAATTAGAAATAGCAGGCAATACCAAAACCACTAATTTGCAAATGACAACTGGCGCAAGCAATGGTTTTGTATTAAAATCAGATGCCGCAGGTAACGCAACTTGGGTAAACCCGAATACGCTCGCCATTACCCCCAACAAACTACAAGATGCTGACGCTAATACCAAAATACAGGTAGAAAAAAATACAAATGAAGATATTATTCGTTTTGATATGGCTGGAACAGAACGCTTAGTGCTAACAGGCGCGAAAATAGAGCCTAAAAACAACGGGCAATCTCTCTTTCTGGGCGAATTAGCAGGTGCAAATGAAGACCTAAGCAATAACCAAAACGTTTTCTTAGGTTATGCCGCAGGGCAAAACATCACGGCAGGTAGCCACAATATCGCAATCGGTCACAGTGCCTTAATCACTACCGAAACGACAAATAATAATATCGCAATCGGTCATTCGGCACTCAATAAAAACGTGGGCGGCGTGGACAATACCGCACTCGGCACGTCGGCTGGCTATAATAATATGGGTTCGGGCAATGTGTTTTTGGGTTACAATGCAGGGGCAAACGAAACGGGTAACGACAAACTATATATTGATAACACGAACACCGCAACACCTTTGATACAAGGCGATTTTGCGGCAAATACTTTGAAAATAAATGGTGCGTTTCAGGCTACACAAGATGCAAAAATCAATGGTAAAATAAGTATAAATACGCCTATTATGGGTAGTTTGGGCAATGATTTGGCTTATCCGCGTTTAGAAATGCGCTCTAATTC
>JBEEMU010000063.1:0-3628 GCA_041192485.1 Bacteroidota bacterium
CGAGGTGAAAACGATTTTTTTACCGTCGGGCGAAATGGTGGCTTCGGCATCATAGCCAGGGCTGTTCGTGAGTTTTTTTATAATATCGCCTTGTAAATTGGCAACATAAATGTCAAATTCGGGGTAAACCGCCCACAAATAGCGTCCGTTGGATACGGGCGGTGCAGGGCAGGCATCATTTGCTGCAAAGGTGGAAGCGTATAAAATATGCTTTCCGTCGGGCATAAAATACGAGCAAGTTGTGCGCCCTTTCCCGCTGCTAATGCGTTTTGGGTGGGAGCTTGCCGTGTCTTGCTTTTCGGCTTGCGCCAAATCAATCATGTAAATCTGGTCGCATGGCACATTCCATTTCGGATTGGTGATTTGGCACGTCACGCGGGTTCCGCTAGGGTTGAAATAAGCCTCGGCATTATCGCCGCCGAAGGTCAGTTGCTTCCTGTTTTTAAGGTGTTTTTCTTTGACCTCTGTTAGTTCCGAAGGTTTTGCCGTAGCAGCAGCTTGCGCAAAAACGGTAGAGTGGGAGAGGAGAGAAAGTAAAAAAGCGGCAATAGCCGTAAAAGTGTTGTGTAAATAGTGCATAATTGGTTTAAATGATATTTTTTATAGGCTATTTTTTTTATAAGAAATGTGTACATTCCCGAAAAATCAAGCCTTCCATTTCTTAGAACATTTGTTTTTACAAATAGTTATAAAGCGAATGACAATTGACAAATGTTTGACTTATTAGTTTTTATCCTAAAAAAGTTTCACTTTCACCGTGAAAATGCCTACCTTTGCGGCTTGAAAGAGCGACTTTCATTTTAAGTAACCATTTTTAAATAACTATTTTAAATAACCATAGAACGTGGCAACCATACATTTCAAACTTCACGATAGAGAAGGCATCACCCAAAAAACAGTAATTGCGGAAAGCGGTTATTCTATTTTGGAAGTAGCGATACTGAATAATATTCATTTAAGCCATAATTGCGGCGGCGTTTGTGCGTGTAGCACTTGCCATATCTATATCAATAGTGGCGAAGAGCATTTAGAAGAAATTTCGGATAAAGAAGAGGATTTTATCGACCGCGCTACAAATCCGCGTTTAGAATCGCGTTTAAGTTGTCAATGCGTTATCCTCGATGAAGATGCCGTGATAGCCGTCGAGATTCCAGACCAAAGTGGCATTATTGCGCACGAGTAGAAGTGATTAGTTTACTCAAACGATTTGCCACGGGCGTTTAATTCAGCTACTTCCTATCCATATTTCCTACTTATAAAAACTTCAATGACGAATCTCGATAGCCAAATATACCACACTGTTCGCCCCACGCTAACCGCTTCGGAGCAGTATTTGGGGCGAATGGAATGGGCATGGACATTCTGCATCGCCCATTATACCGCAGAAAGCACCGAATCGGTAGAATTTTCTCTTTTAGACAAAGTTATTTGCGGCATTTTACAATTAGACAACACCTTAAACTGGGTCAAAATAGGCGAAATATTAGGCTTGAATGTGGTACAAGATGTGCGCAATCATCGATATATAGATTTTGCAGAGCGCGAAATTTTGCAAGATGCACTTAGCGAACTTGCGGCTTATGGCATGATTGAAACGGGCGGCGCAAAGTTTGAAGCCTGCCGCCTTACGCCGCTTGGCAGAGAGTACGCCGCCGCAGGTAAAAAATTCAAAGTTACGCATAATAAGTCGTTTAAACTCTATTTCGACCCCGTTTCAGGCGATAATATCGGCGCAAAAGAGCGGTTTGAATATTTGCGCAGCAAAGCATCTGCTAAAATAATTGCACCCGCCGCATTTGCCAATGAAACCGTTGTGCGAGCTATCGCCGCCGTGCAAGCGCCGTATATTCATAATTTAGCCCCCGACCAGCTGCGCACATTCCGCAAAGCTGTCGTGCAGCGCGTGGAGCTTTCTGATATTAAACTCCAAGTTGCGGTGGTAGAAAACGAGCAGACCAAAGATTTGCGACTGGTGCTGTACGACAGGCAGAATAAAGAAATACACTCATTTTTTACGGCTACTGCCAACGAGCAAAAAGCCTTGAAACAGAGCATTTTAACGCAGTTTTTGCGGGCGAAAAACCGAGAAGATGCCGCCGTTTTACCCTTGCTAAACGACGATGAAGCCGTAGATAGCGAATATTTTTGGACGACTTTTGCACAGAAATACTCCCCAAATTGCTACGAAGCCTATTTTTTGTTCAAATCGCTGGACGATATTTTATTAAAACAAGTAAAATTACTGCTCGAAACGGCAACGGCAAAACAACGCATTTTTGTTATTTTGCCGCCAACCGAAGATAAAATGGTACGCGATAGTTTCTACGAAATTGAGCAATTGACTTGGGGCAAACCCAATTTATTCGTTTTAAACGGGCATCAATTAGCCACTAATTCGGTCATTTTCCGAGAAAGTATCAGTCATGAAGGTACTGTTCATGAAGGTACTGTTCATGGAAATGCTATTCTGACCAAAAATATGCAGGATATTTATTTTTTAGAAAAGAAAAAACAAGTTTCCATTTCTTATTTTAAAACGAATTACGCGCTCGTGCGAAATGTAGTCAGCTGCGAGGTGCGCCAGGCATTTTTGGATTATACGCCCACCGAACGCAAACCGTTTATCGACGCTTTATGGCGCAAATTGGTGAGCGACACGCTTGCATTGCTCCACGAACCCTTGCCCGAACGAGTGAATAAAGCCGTTTTGCAACGCTATGCCGACTGCGATTTGCGTATGCAATATTTAGACGACGGGACTTGTATGTGGTTCGGAATTGCTGAAAATAAAGCAACTCGTCTTTTAAAACTTGCCGATTTACACCATTTACAATTGAAAAAAGAAGCCGATAGTATAGCCCAAAATTTGCCGACCGATGACGATTTGAGCGACCCCGCTTTGCGTCGACTTACTCGCCTGCGTTTGCAAACACAAGACTGTATCAACGATTGTTTGGCGGATACTTTATACGATACAATCAGAGAAGATTTGGCGGCATTGCGCGTGAAAATAGAGCAAAAAGAGGCGTATTTGCGCGACCGAATTTTGTCAAAAACCTATATCATCGATACGAATGTCTTTATCGACCAGCCCGATATTCTGAGCTTAATTGATTTCAAACACCAAGTTATCGTTTCTTCTCGCGTATTAGACGAGTTGGATAAATTGAAAACAGATGACAGTTTGAAAATGGTGGCATCACGCGCCATCAGCAATATTCGGCGCGAACAGAAACGGCGCGAAAAAGAAAAGAAAAATCCGATTGTCTTCCGCAATGGCAATATCAACCTATTGCCCACCGATTTTAATCAGCGCACCAACGACAATTTTATTTTGTCGGTCGCACTTACCGCACAATACAAGGAGGAAAACGTGGTTTTACTCACGTCGGATAACGGTTTGCGTTTGAAAGCCGAAGCCGTCGGGGTGTATCATAACTCGTTAGCCGATTTTTTAGAGCAGCAACCCGCTCGCCCAAAGCTTTTAAATAAAACTCATTTTCGCTAATGAAAGCAATTATATTAGACGACGAACCTGATTGCGTATCAGTCTTGAACAAGCTCTTGCACCGACATTGCCCAGAGGTGAATGTGGTTGCCCAGACCACCGACCCCGAAGAGGGCGTGG
>JBEEMU010000064.1:0-3816 GCA_041192485.1 Bacteroidota bacterium
TTTCATCATAATCAATCAATCAACCAATCTACATGTTCAAAACAAAACAGTTTCCTGGCATCGGTATTTTATGTTTGCTAATCGTTTCGAGCGCATCGACCTTTGCCCAAGAGAAAAAAGAAGCACCCGTACCGAAGTCTGAAAAATCGAAAGTCGTCGATTTTTCGAATGGTGGCGTAAAATTAGAAGAAAAAAATACAAGCGCGTCGGCTTCTTTTTCAGGCTTAACGTATAAAAACGCAATCCACCTCGACATAATTTCATGGATATCGGGCTATTCGGCGATGAGCTACGAACGCGCCCTGAAAAACGACCTCACGCTCGAACTCGGGGTCGGGCTTACGCTGAAGCCCCTTGGTGGCTCGATGCCTTTTGTCGACGATTTTGTACTCAACTTGTTCGCGCCGAACACCCCTAAAACGAGCAAATTTTGGAACGATAAAGGCTACGAAGACTCGCCCGACTTTATCTGGGATCCGAAAAGCCTTGAAGGGGGTGCGGCCGATCGTTTCCAAACGAATGGGAATTATTATATGCTCGAAAGCAAATACTTTTTCGATACCCACGAAGCCTTTGATGGCACATTCTACTCGATTCGACTGCAATATATGCGTTTCAACTACTTGTTTCCGGCTTTAACCTCCGTTGACAATGCCTTAAAGCCAAAGCTGCCTTACGAAATGGTTTCGACTTATTCGGAATATACCGATATTGTGGTACACGCAGGCCGGCAACGAAACCTCATTGGCAACCACGTTATTATGACAGGCGAAATAGGTTTAGGCGCACGGCTATTTAAAACCGTTGCCCCCGACTGGGGCTATACAACAGATCCTTTAACTAATATTCGCAGCTACGAGTCGCGTATGTATGAGCGCACTTTGGTGATACCGATGGTGTCTTTTAATATCAAAGCTGGATTTGTTTTTTAAAAAAGCGGTTCAATAATTTAAAATCAAGATGAAAAAAAAAATTTTTATTGCCTTGCTTTTCAGCACTGCAAGCCTTCTTACATTTCCAGCAACGGCGCAGCAATTGCGTGTGAAAATAGGCGGTAAAGCGGATTTTGGCCGCAGCAACGAACCCGTTGCTCCCATCGGGGCGCAAAATAATACGATTTATTTCCAAACGAATCCGTCGGGAGGTATTTCCGATGCACGAGCAAACATCGCGCTATTCGACGCAGAATCGCTTAACCTTCAACAAAACACAAAGCTGACGGTTCCTGATAACCGCGCAACACTTCAAGGCTTCGCTTTCGCAAAAAAAACGCGCTGGCTTTTCGCCCGAACCTTCGATAAAGCTACCAAAATAGATGCGATAAAAGCCTATAAACTCGACATTCAAGGCCAAACTATCAGCAAAGAGTACCCAATGGTCGAGTTTAAAAACGGCGGTGGTATAAATTCAAAAATAGTTTACGCGCACAAATACAACGGCAGTAAAAGCGGCACCCTGAACTTTTCGCAAAGTAAAGCGACTGTTTCTACGCACGTTTCGCAAGATTCTAGCAAAATCGCTATTATCGTAGATGCCGACGGAAAAGATGCCGACTTGCAACGCTTTATTATCAAGGTGTTTGATTCCGCGAATATGAGCCTTCTTTGGGAGCAGATTGTAGCGATGCCTTACACCGAAAAAAACTGCATTCCCCAAAATACAATGGTCACAAATGCGGGCGAAGTAATTCTTATCGCCAAAGTTTTCAAAGACAAAAAGTCGGAATGGGACCCCAAAACAAAGAAAGCCGCTTACACCTGCACCAACTTTTTCTTTGACGGCAAAAGCGATAAAGCCGTAGAAACAACCTGGAAAATAGCAGGAAAATTCATGGGCAATTTCGCCCTACGAGAACGTCCTGAAAATGGGAATATCATTGTTGTGAGTGCTTGTTCGGCAAACAAAGGCTCTTATCTTGGTGACTCGGATATTTACCTCGGCGAAGCAACAACCGACCTTTATGGCTTCGAAGTAGAAGCAAAAACAGGTGCGCTTACTAAAGAATTTACTTACACAATCAACGCGCAAGATATAAAACACCTATCGGTTAATTGTGTCAACAAAAAAACAAAGAAAATCGAAAAAGAAATCGCCATCAATAATATCTACATAAAACAGGATGGTTCCTTGCTCATAGACACCGATATTGACTACGAAGTGCAAGGCGGCGCAATGAGTATGACGCAGGACTATTTTTACTTGGACGATATTGTATTTAATTTCGACACCAAACAGCAGCTAAAATGGGCAACGGCTGTACCCAAAAAACTAAACCCCACACAGACCTACTCGGATTTAGGCGCAGCATTCTCCATCTTTAAAAACGATAAAATATTCATTATATACAATGATATTACAAAAAACTTAGAGCAGCCGATAGATGCCAAAATAATTCAGTTTAGCTTTAGCTCTAAATTTATACTTGCCGCCGCTCAAATCGACGAAAACGGTGTACTAAAACGCAAAGAAATTGCCTCGACACAAGAGTTTAGTTTCTTAATAGATAAATCGAAAAGTATCCAATTCGCCGACGACGATTTATTAATTACAGGTACTCAGCCTGGGTTTAGCGGCGACACTTACAAAATAGTCCGCATTAAAGCGGACTAAGTAGTCTATCCATTTAATCTTGTCAGGTTAATAGTAATAAGTAGAGCCAATTTCGCTTGTGTTCGTAGCACATTCACGGCAATAAAATGCAATTTTGGATTGCATTTTATTAGTGATTATTTATACTCGACTACCTACATACCACACAGCATTTTTTATCAACTAAAAAAATGAAAATAGTTAGTTTTGGCGCAAGCTCAAGCAAAAAATCCATCAATCAGCAGTTTGCATCTTATGCAGCGCAGCAGTTTGAAAATGCAAGCATCGAATTATTGGATATTAATTCCTTCGAATTGCCTTTATTCACCATTGAAAGAGAGGCGGAAATAGGAATGCCCGAAGCAGCAAAATTATTTGTTAGTAAATTGCGCCAAGCAGATTTATTAATCATTTCGTTAGCAGAGCATAACGGCAGCTATACAGCCGTATTTAAAAACTTATTTGACTGGGCTTCGCGTGTGATGTTGAAAATGTTTGAAAATAAAAAAATGATTTTATTATCGACGGCAACAGGGCCACGCGGCGGTTTGAGTGTGTTGGAAGCGGCAAAATCGCGTTTTCCGATACACGGAGCTATTATCATCGGCAGTTTTTCGCTTCCGAAATTCAATGAAAACTTTAGCGCGGAAAGCGGCATTGTGCATGAAGAGCTTGCCACTGCGTTCGCAGAATTTATCAATACGGCAAAAAAGGCACTATAAAAGTGCTTTTCACCCATTCCTAAGTAGTAGTCTATAAATAATCACGGTTTTGAAAGCCTGTTAAATAGTGCGCTATAGTCTAATGATAACCGTGTTTATTTTGCCGCAGGCGCTTAATAAAAAACGGCAACCCCAATCTTATGATTGAAGTTGCCGTTTTTTTATTATCAAGTAAATACTTTAAAAGATAGGCTATAAACTTCCTACTTTCTTAGTAACGATAGTATTCAGGTTTGTAAGGGCCGTCTGTTGTTACGCCGATATAACTGGCTTGTTCAGGAGAGAGTTCTTCCAGTTCAACGCCGATTTTCGATAGGTGCAAACGAGCCACTTTCTCATCTAAATATTTTGGCAACATATACACTTTGTTATCATAGTTTTCGCTATTCAACCAAAGTTCTATTTGTGCAAGTGTTTGATTGGTAAACGAGTTTGACATGACGAACGAAGGGTGTCCAGTAGCGCAACCTAAGTTTACTAAACGGCCTTCTGCCAGAATGATGAT
>JBEEMU010000065.1:0-2796 GCA_041192485.1 Bacteroidota bacterium
TATCATGCCGCCTGCCTTGGGTTCTACGCCAAAATAGGGCATCACCGTGACGGCTCCTATCGGCGCGTCTTGAATGAGCTTATGATTTGCGAGTTCGGTGGCATCGGCATTGCGCAGGTTTTTGAGTAAAAGGGGAAAACCTGCGGCCCCTGTTCCACCAAAAATACTGCTAATAATGAAAATGCGGTCGCCCGTTTGAAAAAGGTTGGCAAACTGCTTTAATTCGTTGGAATATTTAAACTGGTTTAGCACGACCGCGCCGATATTCGGATTGCCCTTGAAGCCCTCGTCGAGCGAAAGATTGAGCAAATGCTCTGGATAAAGCAAATCAACTAAGGCTTTATTTGTTTCATCTAAGAGCGAATAGTCGATAAATTCGCGAAAACGCCCTTCTTTTGTCCCGTTTATATTGTATTGAAACGTTTCGGCAAGTGCAACATTCGCTGTACCCGACTGTTCGGCGAGCTTTTTGAGCGTCGTTATTTTGGTTTTAAAAAAACCGTTTTGCGTATGCTCTATCGCATCATAAATTTTTTGATAGTCATTCAATATCTCCACCGTGCGCGTCATGTCGCCGTTTTGCGCATCGGGGTCGATGATGATTGGGACAATTTCGGAGGTGTTTGGCACCTCGATGCCGCTCGCCATGAGCATTGTCAATGCTTTGATGATGCGCGAGCCGGTGCCACCGATACCGAATATAAAAAGTCGAGCCATTATGCGTTGATTGTTTAGTTTTTTAATGCTTTAAGCGTTTGCGGCAAAATAAACACGGTTATCATAGGCACAGAACGCCCTATTTTATTAGGTTTAAGTGGGCGATTATTTATATACTACTACTTAACAGGGTTCAATTTAGGTTATTTTACACTACTTCCTAAAAAGGCAAATGCGAGGCGTTGCGGCTTAAAATGCGCACCAAATACGAGAGGGCGAAGAATAGAATTGCCGATTCGAAGGCGGTTACTAAACCATAAATCCAAGTGGTACCGATGCCATATTCTGCCCCGATTGCCTTGTAAAGCATCGACGTAGGCTGCGATGTAGCGATAATGCCGACGACAAAAGCGGTAAATGCCATAAAAAGGAAATAGGTCGTCCGATTTGCCCATTTCGCCGTATTTAGAGCATGATTTAATACATAGTAATAAATGATTAGCATTGTGAAAACTAATCCTGCCATGATTGTCATTATCAATCCGTAAATTCCATTAGAGAACATATCTAATGAAAACTGCCCTTGCGGAGGCGCAAGATACCAAGCTATTGTATTCATATTTTATAGATTTAATATTAAACGCCAAAGGTAGGGGTTTTTACTGTTTTTTTATAAAAATAAATAAATATTATTTTTATTAAGTGCCTACAGCAAAATAAACACGGCTATCATTACCCCAAAACGCCCTATTTTTCCCGGTTTAAGTGGGTAATTATTTATATACTACTACTTAAAAAAGCGATTTTTTCCGTTTCCAAGCAGGGCAGCCCTTTCTATTGGTGTGCGATCGGCGCATACCCGTCATAAGGCGGTCATCATAAATAATATGCGAAATGGTTAGCCCCGTGAAAGCATACCAGTCGTCGTCGTTGCGTCCGCCGCGTTGCGAGCCTGTTCGGTAGTCTATGAACGTGCCAACTTCGCCCGTTCTATTGGCAAGAGTGGCGGCGAGTTGCCCATTTTTGGCAGCCAAATCGCTTGATTTCACATAAGTTCCGCCCACATCGTCGATATAATCGGTAAATGTTTTGCGCAACCCTGCTTCAAAACCGATAGCCCACCTATCGGTAACAGCATAGCGGAAACCGAAGCCGAACGGAATAGCAAGTTGATTTAGCGAATATTTGTTGGCGCGGCCTGACATTCCTTGCCCTTCGGTGCCGAGCGGTTGCAGCTCGTGCCATTGCCCGTTATATTCCGCTTTTGGGTTAAAATGGAAGCCTTCCACACCTACAAAAATATAGGGTGAAAAAGGTTCTTCGAGTAGAAAGGGCTGAAAACCGAATAAATTATAATTGGCTTGAACGCCAAAGGTTATAATATCGGTTTTGAAACTTAGGTTACGAGTTCGACGGTCATTCGTGTCGGCATCTTTATCGTTGCCCGAAAGGGTGCCGTAATGCAAATTTGCTTCGAGGGAAAGCTCCGACGACATATTGTAACGGAGCAATAAGCCGCCTTCGGGATTGAACGCATTAAACGTTTCTAAGGAGAAATAGGAGGGGTTTGTTTCGCCTTGATAAACCGCCGAACCGCCAGATAAGCCAAATTCCCAAGATTTTTGGGCGAAAAGCTCGTAATTTTTAAAAAAAGGGGCAAATATCGCTACGAATAGCGCAATAAAAGACTTTCTCATATTGAGTTTTGTGAAATATAATAATAATAATAATTTTAACTATACCAAACACATAGCAAAAACAATGCAAGTGTTTGTTATTACAACGTTAAAATTTAATTTATTAATATTTCGAATGGGTTTTATAAAAATTAACCGAAAAATTAACCGACGCTCATGCGTATTTTTTTCTCTACGTCTTCCAATGCTTTGCGGAAAAGAATATCAGTGTCCAAAAGGTTTTCCACGGTGCGGCATGAATAAATGACTGTTGCATGGTCGCGTCCGCCAAAGGCTTCGCCGATGGCCATAAGCGACTTATTGGCAATCATTTTTTTAGATAAAAACATCGCTAATTGCCTCGCTTCCACCACTTCGCGTTTGCGGGTTTTGCTTTTAATGAGTTCGATGGTCGTTTTGAAATGGTCGGCAACAATTTGCATAATACCGTCTAAACTCACTT